>SXZD01000266.1 GCA_005788065.1 Burkholderiales bacterium | reverse complement strand
GGTTGAACACCCTGTTACCGAAATGGTGACAGGCCTCGATCTGGTGGAACAGCAGTTGCGTGTTGCGCAAGGCGCAACACTGTCGATCAGGCAAGCCGATGTTCAATTCAAAGGGCATGCCATTGAAGTACGCCTGTGTGCTGAGGATGCGGTGGGTGGCTTCTTGCCTCAGACCGGACGTGTGCAGCATTGGCAAGCATCCACACATGCGCGCACTGATCACGCTTTAAAAGACGGTGCTGTGGTCAGTCCGTGGTATGACTCGATGCTCGCCAAAATCATTGTGCATGCTGACACACGGGAGGCTGCCTGTCGCAAACTTCAACAAGCGCTTGACGACACGGTGCTCACGGGGCTGATCAGCAACCTGCCCTTCTTGCGTCAAGTGTCCTCGCATCCTGCGTTTGTCGCCGGTGCAACATCTACTGCTTTTATTGATACGCACTTTGCAGATGCAAAAACCCGAAGTCCAGCGATCAGTCGGCGCGATCTGGCCTTGATGGCTGTCCATGTGGCCACCCGTTCAGACACAGCCGGTCACGCCTTCCCGGCTGAATTGCAGGGCTTCATCAGCAGTGCATTTTTCGCACGCAGCGTGCGCCTGACCGTGGGAAACGGTGCGGCACAAACCACTGCGGTACTGGAAGTCCGAGCCGACACAAGCGGATTGCAAGTTTCACATGTTGTCAATTTTGTAGATGTTAATGGTGTTAACCTTTGCTGCGACCCTTCACTGCAAGGCCCTTTTGAAACAACAGATCCAAACGTAGCCGGTGCTGAAATACAACGACCGTCAGACACTGGCGCCTTGCGCATCAGTCACGCAGAATTGCAAACCAATGCCCATCGCATACGTACCGTCGCAGCCAATCAGTTGCTGCTGGCCACCGTAAACGGTGTCATTGAAGTAAACGACATCAGCCGCGCTTCGCGTATCAAGATTGACCCTGATGCATTTGTCGCGGACATCAAATCGCCGATGAATGGGCGTGTAGTAGCCGTCAAGGTTGAGGCCGGACAGGACATTGCAGCCAAGTCTGTCTGCGTGTTGGTGGAGGCCATGAAAATGGAACACAGCATCACGGTGCCAGCGGCATCCAAAGTGTCTGAGGTTCTGGTCAAACCGGGCGACCAAGTCAGTCCCGGACAGATACTCGTCAAACTCGAACCGCATCAACAACAGGAGTCCCCGCATGGCGCAGCTTGAACAGGCATTTTTCGACAGCGTTGAACGGTTTGTGCGCGAGAGGATCAAGCCGCATGTCAATGATTGGGATGAGGCGGGCGAGTTTCCGCGCGAACTGTACGCTCAGGCTGCAGAAATCGGTCTGTTGTCTTTGGGCTATCCAGAGCAATATGGGGGCGTGGATTGCAGCCTGCGCGACCGCCTGCAACTCAATGACATCATCTGCGGCGCAGGCTCTGGCGGATTGTGGGCGGGATTGTTCTCGCACAATATCGGATTGCCGCCCATCATTGCGCAAGGCAGCGCTGAGCTTAAAGAGCGTATCGTTCCGCCGGTACTGCGCGGCGAAAAAATTTCAGCGTTGGCCATCACAGAGCCAGGTGGCGGATCGGACGTGGCCAATCTCAAGACGATTGCCGAACGCAAGCGTGATGACAAAGGCGAATTTTTCGAAGTAACGGGCGAGAAGATTTTTATCACCTCCGGCGTGCGTGCGGACTGGCTGACCGTTGGCGTCAGAACAGGCGAACCGGGTGCTCGGGGCATCAGCTTGCTGGCCATTGAGGGCAACAGTCCCGGCATCACGCGCACCAATCTGCGCAAGATGGGCTGGTGGATGTCTGATACGGCCAGTATTCACTTCGACCGTGTTCGTGTTCCGGTCGAGAATCTGATCGGCACGGAGAACAAGGGTTTCCGCGCGATCATGGAAAACTTCAACAATGAGAGACTGATGATCGCTGCCGGAGCCATCAGGTTTTCCCAATTGTGTCTGGACGAGGCGCTGGACTGGTCACGCAACAGAAAAACATTCGGTCAGGCTCTGGTGACACATCAGGCCATCCGTCACAAACTGATGGACATGCGCATGCGTATCCGCGGTTCGCGTGCGTGGTTGATGCAGATCATCCACCAACTGGAAACAGGCCAGCTTGATGAAGGTCTCGAAGGTCTGGTTGCTGATATCTGTCTGTTGAAAAATCAGGCCACACAGACCATGCAGTTCTGCTCGGATCAGGCAGTGCAGATACTCGGTGGCATGGGCTTCATGCGCGGCCTGGTCAGCGAGCGCATGTACCGCGAAGTCAAGGTGCTGATGATTGGCGGAGGCGCGGAAGAAATCATGAAAGAGTTGGCTGCACGCCAGTTAAGCGTGGGCTAGCATGCCATGTGTGGCGGTCAAACATGGGGGCTCAATGCCCCTATTCTTCGTCACGTTCTTGGGTAAAACCAGTTACCATTCGGCTTGGTACATACATTTTGAAACACCGCTTTCAAACAACTGACACCATGCCCACATTTACCTTTCGCACCGTTGCTGCCATCGTTTCAGAGACAGGCGGTTTGCGCAAACTGCCCGAATTGCTGAAAGCCAATTTTCAGGTTCAGCGCCTGTTGATCATCACGGATCCATTCCTGCACGGTACTTCGTGGTTTGCGCAGGCTGTCGATCAACTGGAGACCGCTGGTTTCAAGGTAACAGTTGACGATACCGTGCAGGCTGACCCACCGGAACATGTGGTATTGCAAGCGGCAGAGCGTGCCAGGATCGCCGGAGTGCAGGCTGTCATCGGTCTGGGTGGCGGCAGCAGCATGGACGTTGCCAAACTGGTCGCCGTGCTGGCGGTCAGCAATCAGCCTTTGAAAGACATGTACGGTGTCGGCAACTGCGAGGGCCCTCGCCTGCCGCTGATTCAGATTCCCACCACCGCCGGCACAGGCTCCGAGGTGACGCCGATTTCGATTGTGACCACCGGTGAGACAACCAAGATGGGCGTGGTCTCACCAGTGCTGTATGCCGACATGGCCTTGCTGGATGCGGAACTCACCGTCAGCCTGCCCCGTCATATCACGGCAGCAACCGGCATCGATGCCATGGTGCATGCCATCGAGGCCTACACCACGCGTCTTCTGAAAAACAGCTACTCCGATCTGCTCGCCAAACAAGCGTTGCGCATGCTGTCATCCAATCTGGATCGCGTGTGTGCCGACGGTCATGATCTGGAGGCGCGACAGCAGATGCTGCTGGGCTCCATGTTGGCAGGTCAGGCGTTTGCCAACGCGCCCTGCGCCGGCGTACATGCACTGGCTTATCCGCTCGGCGGGTTTTTCCATGTTGCGCATGGCCTGTCCAATTCGCTGGTCTTGCCCGAGGTCATCCGGTTCAATTCAACCCATTGCCTGCAGCAGTATTCAGAGCTTTGCGATATCGTGCTCAATGATGTCAACGGCAGCGACGACAAAAAAGTCGCTGCCTTCATCGACTGGTGCGCCCAACTGGCAGAGCGAACCGGTATCGAGAAACGTCTGCGCGATGTGGGTGTTGAATCGAAAGACCTCGCCACGCTGGCAGACTCCGCCATGCTGCAGACCCGTCTGTTGAACAATAATCCCCGCACCATCGAGCGTGATGATGCTTACCGAATCTATGAGGCTGTACTGTGACCGAGTCTGCTGCGCATGACGATCAGGTGTTGAGCCGTGCCCACTACCGGCATTTCCTGCAAATACCGACACG
>SXZD01000004.1 GCA_005788065.1 Burkholderiales bacterium | reverse complement strand
CACCCGTTCCATCCAGACCCACCACAAGACCGTAGCCCACCAGCGAGTTGCTTCTCACACCCTGAATATTGGCCACGTCTCGAATGCGTTCCGCCTGCACTGCTGTTGACCAGCAGCACAGGACGGCAACGCAAACGGACAGGCTCTTTTTTCCAAGCAGCAACGCGGCTTCGAAAGAACGCGCGAGCGTTTTTTCTGACAGCGACACAAGGTGATGAAAGCGTTTCATGCGGGCTCCTCAGAACGGCAGGACGGTGAGGAAAAACCGGGACAGCCAACCCATGGTGGTGGCTGCATCAATCTGACCCTTGCCGCGGTATTCGATGCGCGCATCGGCCACAACGGTGGAACTCACGGTGTTGTTGCCCAGGATGTTCACCGGGTTGACCACCCCATAAAAACGGATAGTTTCAACTTCGGTGTTAGTACCCAACTGACGCTCGCCGGAGACCACCAGATTGCCGTTAGGCAGCACTTCCTGAACGGTTACAGCCACCGTGCCCACAATGGAGTTGTTGGCTGTACTCTCGCCCTGCCCGTTGAATTTCTTGTTGGATGACGCCGTGGCATTGAGCGCTTTGGTTCCAAAGAAACCGTTGAGTGCCGGGAAGTTGATGCCTGCGCTGTCATCCCGCTGCGCGGAGTTCAGATTTTTTTGTGATGCACTGACACGTTCGTTGATGAAGATGGTGATGAGATCACCCACGTGACGGGCGCGACGGTCTTCGAACAGCGGGCGGAAATTGCCGCTTGCGTAGATGCTGCCGGTAGGCAATGTGGCAGCGCCACCGGTGGCCACGGCAGGACGCGAGGCTTCGGTTGTCACCGGAAAATCCACCTTCGGATTGAAATGCGAACAAGCCCCTAAAGTTTGCAGAACAATCGCCGTTAATCCGATTACTGGCAGTTTTTTCATCTCATCACCCAGTCAAAAATTTTTTACAGCTGGGACAGTTTTGCCAACATCTGGTCAGATGTGGTGACTGCTTTCGAATTGATCTCATATGCACGCTGTGCAGCAATCAGGTTCACCAACTCTTCCACCACATTGACGTTGGATGTTTCCACCATGCCCTGCGTCAACGTACCTGCGCCGTTCTGCCCGGGCGTGGCCAGCGTCGGCGCACCGGATGCGGTTGTTTCTGCAAACAGGTTGCCACCCAGTGACTGCAGACCGCCTGCATTCACAAACGTAGCGAGCTGCAACTGACCCAACTGCTGAGCCGCAGCCTGTCCGCGAATCTGCACTGTCACGGTTCCGTCTGATGCGATGGTGATGGAGTCTGCATTCTGTGGAACGGTGATGGGCGGCTGCACCACCAGACCATTGGAGTTGACCAGTTGCCCCTGCGCATCCTGCTGGAAGCTGCCGTCACGCGTATACGACGTGGTGCCATCTGGCATGGCAATCTGGAAGAAGCCTCCACCGTTGATTGCCACATCCAACGAGTTACCTGTCTGCGTCAGGTTACCCTGCGAAAAGTTGCGCACCGTGGCCACCGTCTTTGAACCGGTACCGAGTTGCAGGCCCGATGGCACCACCGATTGCTGAGAAGAGGATGCGCCCGGCTGACGCAAGGTCTGATAAATGAGATCTTCGAACACAGCCCGCTGCTTCTTGAAGCCGTTGGTGGCCACGTTCGACAGGTTGTTGGAAATGACATCCACCTGCGTCTGTTGCGAATCCAGGCCCGTCTTTGCGATGTAGAGTGAGCGAAGCATGAGGGTGTCCTTTCAGTATTCTTATTGGCTGGTGGAATACAGCGAGTTGGCAGCACGTGCATTGGCTTCGGCACTGCTGATCATTTTCAGTTGCAGGTCATACATGCGCTGGGCAGAAATCATCTGCACCATCGACTCCACCGGGTTGACGTTGCTGGACTCCACATGCCCGGCAACGATACGAACGGTCGGATCATCCGGTGCGGGACGACCATCGGCACGGCGGAACAGCGCATCATCACCGCGCACCAGCGACGCTTCGGGCGGATTGACCACTTTCAATTTGCCCACCACGACCAGATTCACGCGGGACCCGTTCAGCGGCAGGGCACTGATGGTGCCGTCCTGACCAATCTCGATCTGTGAATCGGGAGGTACTGACAAGGGCGCACCGTCTGCACTGAGTACGGTGTCGCCACGTCCGTTGACGATGGTCCCGTTTTGACTGACATGCAGGCGACCGTCGCGCGTGTAGGCCTCTGTGTTGCCTTTGTCGCGCACCGCAAACCAGCCTTTGCCGTCGATGGCCAGATCGGTCTCGCGACCTGTGGGCTGCAGCACACCGGTGGTGAAGTCGGCGCCGGTGGAGCTTTCGACCGAGTAGGCACGCACCGGCATGCCGGGGCCCTCTACAGCAGCCGAACGGAATGCCAGCAGTTGGGAGCGGAAACCGTTGGTGCTGGCATTGGCCAGATTGCTGGCAACGTTGTCCTGACGCAATTCTGCATTGCGTGCTGCCATCGCTGCCAGATATACCAGACGGTCCATGCTGTCGCTCCCTTGCCTTTACCAACCTGCTTAGCGCAGGTTCACCAGCGTCTGCAGGATCGAGTCCTGCGCCTTCACGGTCTGCGCGTTAGCCTGATAAATACGCTGTGCCGTGATGATGTTCACCAGTTCATTGGTCAGATCCAGGTTGGCTGATTCGAGCGAACCGGACACAATCGAACTGGATGCGGTTTCATCATCGCGCGCCAGGTATTCAGTACCCGTTGCAGATGTCTTTACAAAGTTGTTGGCACCCACCGGACGCAGACCATCCGGGTTGCGGAACGTCACCAGTGCAATCTGTGCGAGATCCTGCGTCTGTCCGTTGGTGTAGCGGCCTTTGAGGATGCCCTCTGCCGACACACTGAAAGAAGACAGCGCAGCCGATTCATACCCGTTCTGCTTCACATTGTTCACACCGAAAGCAGCGCCGTATTGCGTACTGCCATCAAAGTCCAGTGATACCTGCGAACCAAACAACTGTCCGTCACCGGCAGGATCGAAGTCTTCCAGATCGAGTGTGAACTTCGGCGTGTAGGGAATCGGGAATACATCGGGACCATACGAGGGTGCCTTGCCGTCATCCATGAAGCCCACGATCTTGTTGGATGTCAGCGGGTCGGTGGCGGTGGCGCCACCGGGTGTAACAGGCTTGCCGTCCATCATGACGAAGGACCGGTAGAACTGTGTTGCACCGGGCACTTCGTTGGCGAAAGTCACTGCAGAAAATGTCTTGGCCACCACGGCATCAGGATCCGTATCCGCATCAGCGCCATCGGCCTGGGTAGCAGCCACGGTGAAGGTGTAATTGCCCTCAAGCACGTCAGCACCGCTGTCGTCTTTGCCGTCCCACTGGACCGACCGGAAACCCTTCTCCAAACCAGCAGCCGGCGCGGTCAAGGTGCGCACCGTGGTGCCTTCGGAGTCCTTGATTGTCAGACTCACATTGCTGACCGTTTCAGGCAACTCATAACTGACCTTGATCGGATCGCCGGAATACTTGATGTTGTTGCCGCCACCGGCCACATCCGTGGTGGGATCTACCTTCTGGAAATACACGGCCAGAGAATGGTCCACACCCAACTGGTCGTACACCGTAGCAGCCAGCGTACTGTTGAACGTGGTCAGGTCAGCGATGTTCAAACCCACAGACGGCGCGATGGCGTTGGCGCGGCTGTCCAGGTTGAAGCGCATCACCACCTCATCAGTCACCCTCGGCGCAATGGCCTGCTGCGGAAAGCGGATCGGCGACTCGACACCGGATACCTGACCGGTAGTCAGGTCATAGGCATAGCCCAACAGCTTGCTGCCGGCGGCGTTCTGGATAAAACCGTCACCATCAATCGAGAACTGCCCGTTGCGGGTGTAGAGCGTTTCACCCTGCACGGTTTTCATCTTGAAGAAACCCTTGCCGTTGATGGCCATATCCAACGGGTTGTTAGTCGGCGTGATGGAGCCCTGTGCAAAACTCTGCTGCACAGCCTCCAGCGAGGTACCGCGACCGATCGATCCGGACGAACGGTCCGAGAAGGAGCGTGCGAACACATCGGAAAACTGCGCCGACGATGTCTTGAAGCCCACCGTGTTGGCGTTGGAAACGTTGTTGCCGATGATTTCCAGATTCTTGGCGGCTGCATTCAGTCCGCTTAATCCCTGTTCAAAACCCATGTCTCTACCCTCCCAAGCAGCGTATGACGTTTGTCTGCGCTATCTGTTGCGTTCCGGTTTGACTACCGGATTCCGTTCAAAAAACCCGTTTCACGTCGGTGAAGCGAACATCGCCCATCGACTGTGTCTGCAATGAGGCGCCGGTTGTACCCTGCGCAACGCTCATGACCGATGCGATCGAATACGACGTGACCGGCACGGCCTTACCTGCCGCCGTCGCATTGACGGTGTAGGTGTAATCACCCTGCGGCAGCGCCTGACCATTGCTGCCCTTGCCATCCCATTCCAGGGTCTTCAGGCCGGTGGACTGTCGACCCATGTCGATGGTGTCCATCACCTCGCCCGACTTGCTCTTGACCTCGACATACACCATGTCCGCATTGCCGCCCAGATCGAAAGCCAGGCGCGATGGCTGTCCGTCTGCCAGCGTCACGGTGTTGCCCGATACCATCACCTGCTTACCCACCAGCGATGAGGCCTGCATGGTCTGGCTGGCCGTCATCATGGCCTCCATGGACTTGAAAGTGTCGTTCAGCCCCTGAATACCGGTCACGGTGGACAGTTGCGCCATCTGCGACGTCACCTGTGCGTTGTCCAGCGGATTGTTCGGATCCTGATTCTTCAACTGCGCCACCAGCAACTTCAGGAAGCGGTTCTGCAGTTCGTCTGCCGTATTTTCCGACTCGGCCGCAGTGACTTTCATCAACTGGCCGGTCTTGGGGTCAGATTTCCAGCCGGTAAACTTGTCCGACGTCTTGGACGCGCTGAGGAGCCCTCCCCAGTCGGCTGTCGCTGTTGATGTTGCGGCTACGGTCATGTCTTACTCCCCTTGTCTGTCTGTTCTTACTGACCCAGATTGATGGTCTTGAGCATCAGGTTCTTGGCGGTATTCATTACTTCCGCATTGGTTTGGTAACTGCGCGAGGCCGCCACCATGTCCACCATCTCATCGACCACCTTTACGTTCGGCATCAGGACGTAGCCATCTTTTCCCGCCATCGGATGCTTGGGGTCATAGACCAAGCGTCCCGGGCTGTTGTCTGTGGCTACTGTCCTGACACGAACCTCCCCCACACCCGCTCCGGTTTTCCCGGCGCTTTCTTTTTGCAGAACAGTCTCGAACACCACCTTGCGAGCCTTGTAAGCCTCTTTGCCGGGCTCCGCAGCCGTCTCGGCATTGGCCAGGTTGCTGGCCACTGCGTTCAAGCGCTGCGATTGGGCGGACATTCCGCTGCCGGCAATCTTGAAAGCGTCAAACAGGGCCATGGTGTGTGTCCTTACTGTCCGTTGTTACCGCTCATGGCGGTCTGCAGTGTTCTCAACTGCCCGTTGAGCGCCCGCAGGCTGGCCTCATACTTCAGGACGTTCTCGGCAAACTGGGCACGCTCGGTTTCCAGGTCGACCGTATTGCCGTCGATGGATGGCATGACCACGCTGCGAAATTTCAATGACATGGCCGACGGGTCTGCACCCAGACGGCGGGCTTCGATATGGCGGCCGTCGGTGCGGGCCAGGGCAGCGCCCTGTTCACCGGGAGCGGCAGCCGTGCGGTTGGCAGCGGTGGCAGACTCGAGCGCTTTGGCGAAATCAAAATCGACCGCTTTATAACCGGGCGTATCGGCATTTGTAATATTGGAAGTCAGCACACCCTGACGCTGGCCTCTTAATTTGAGTGCCTGCGATTGTAAATTCAGTGCGTCGGTTATTTTGCTGAGCATGGTGAAACGAAAATTCGTTTGCGATGAAACAAATTATTCGCTTACCGGGGAATTATTGAAACGGAAATGAAAAAGGCAAAAGACCCGCTTTTCTCGGAAAAGCAGGCGCGCGCGGAAGCGTAGAGTGTTGAAATCAACACCCTGAGCGAGGTCGTACCGTGTTTACGAATGCCTTGACGAAAACTTTAGGCCTTTTTTCACTGATTTTGTTAAGCAGTGTTAAATATGCCGCGGCAGCAGAATTTGAATTCGCCGGCAAATCTGAATTGCTAAATAATTTGCCACAATTACAAAGAATGTTAATGTCCGAATTCGATAAATATCCGCACAAAGTTAAAATTTCATTAAATGAATTAAACGAAAAATTGAATATTGAAAGCTGCGGCATCGCACAATGGCAAATACCGGCCGGCAGTTCATTGCGGGGTCGCATTTCGCTGTTGGCCCGCTGCAAAAAAGGGGACGAAACCACCCTGCACTTCCAGCCGGTGGACATACGCCTGCTGGCCACCATACCGGTGGCCACCCGCGCCTTGCGCTTCAATGAAGTCGTGGATGCGGATGCGATCCGTCTGGAAGAGCGTGACGTCACCCAACTGCCCCTGCAGGACCTGCTGGACAGACCCGACGCGGTCGCCGGGCAGCAGACCCGACGCGGCATCGCCCAGGGCGCTGTCCTGCGTCGCGACATGTTCGAACCCATGCCCCTCATTCGGGCAGGCGACAGCATCAAGGTGGTGATCGCCGGCGAAGGGTTTCGCCTGAGCACCGAGGCCGTTGCCCTGCAGGCAGGCCAGCCAGGGCAACAGATCCGCGTCAAAACGGCGCAGGGCAAAGTGCTGACCGGCGCGGTGTCGGCGCAACAGATCGTTGAATTGAGGCTGTAAAGGCACGCAATGAAATTAAAGTTTCACGCGCAATTGCCGTAAGATGGTTCAAGAGGATTCTCACAACGCCATTCGAAACGGAGCGTTATCATGATTTCAAAAGTAGGCGGAGACGGTTCAGCCGGCTCCATCGGCGGCAGTGGTCGCACCTCCTCGGGATCCGGGGCAGGTTCGGCTTCATCTGCGGCCAAGACCGGGGGTACGCGCGCCGTATCTGAAGAAGTGAAGGTATCTGCAAGCTCGGTACAGTTGGCCGACCGCGAGGCGCCGCTGGATGCGGGTCGCGTATCCGCGATCAGCCAGGCCATCCGTGAAGGCCGCTTTCAGGTCGACGCCGAAAAGGTGGCGGATAAGCTGATTGAAAGCGTGCGCGAACTGACCGGCCAGCGGGCGGGCTGACGCGACCGACGCGACCTACGCGAGCAGCATCAGGCACAGCCAGATACGGACGGGCAGGAGAAACAGCAATGAATCAGACGACAGTAAGCGCAACACTGGCAGCCCTGCTGACACGCGAGTGTGAGCAGGTGATGTCGCTGGTGGACGTGCTGTCGGACGAGCAAGCCTGTCTGATCAATATGCAGGCCGAGCGCCTGATGGAGTTGGCGGTACAAAAAGAGTCGCTGATGCACGACCTTGAGCGCATCAGCCGCCAGCGCATGACCTTGTGCGAACAAAACGGCGGCGGCAACACGGCACCCGAACTGGACGCCTGGATGCGACGCCTTGCTGAAAACGACCTGAACCTGCACTGCCTGATTGAAAATTTCAAGGGCAGCCTGCGCCAGGCGCAGCGTTTGAACAACCTCAACGGCACGCTGGTCACCGAGCAATTGGCCACGCTGCAACAGCGCATGGCCATCATCAGTCAAGCCAGCCAGGTCAATCCACCGGTAACCTACGGCCCCAACGGCATGCTGGGCGCCGCATCACCGTTTACACAGCGCCCGGCGCTTCGTTAAGCGTCATCCAGTAGCTCACCACCCCACCGATTCTGGGCAGATATTGGTCAAACTGAACCGGTTTGACCACAAAGCTGTTTGCGCCATACGCAAATGCACGGCTGACGTCGGACGGTTCGCGTGAAGAAGACAACACCACCACGGGCAATGCCTTCAACTCAGTCTGACGGCGTATGTGCTGCAATACATCCAGCCCATCGATTTTGGGCAACTTCAAGTCCAGCAGCAGCAGGCGCGGCACAGCAGCCGCACCGCCCTTGACAGCAGTCACGAGTGCATCGATGTATTGCACTGCCCGTTCTCCGTCTTCAAGATGGGCTGTGGCAGTACCGGGCACCGTTTTCCTGACCACACGCAGCGCCAGTTCGGCGTCATTGACATTGTCTTCCACCAACACCACCGGCACCGGCTCGAAATCACCTGACATCACACCCCTCCTGCTTCGCGCGCACGCTGCTGCGCATCTGCATCATCCGTGTCCCGGTCGGCGGAATACAGAACCGCATCGGGCAAAAAGAAACCGAACTGTGCGCCTGCGCCGGGCTGGGAGTCAGCGAACACCTCACCGCCGTGACGCTCGATGATGCGCTTGACGATGGCCAGACCCACGCCTGTTCCATCAAAATCTTTTTTGTGGTGCAGGCGCTCGAACACATTGAACAGCTTGTCACGATATGCCGGATCAAAACCCGCACCGTTGTCGGTGACGGTGTAGCGAACACCACCACTGACCTGCTCGGCTACAATTTCAACCCGCGGCTGCTCTTTCTTGCTGCTGAATTTGAGCGCATTGTCGATCAGGTTCATCCAGACCTGCGTAAACCACACCGGGTCTCCCATCACATCAGGCAGATGACCGATGACTAACTCGGCCCGTGCCGGTGCATTAACCTGTTCGCAGACCTGATCGACCAGCGCGCGCATGTTGACCTGCACCTGCGTGGGCTGATTGCGCAGCAGACGGGAAAAATCGAGCAAGCCATCAATGAGCTTGCCCATCTGCGCGGCATTATTGCTGATGCGCTTGAGCAATTGCACTGCATCCGGCGGCAACTCGTTTTCGAAGTCTTCCATGATGATGTTGGTAAAACCATCGATGGCGCGCAGCGGCGCCCGCAGGTCGTGCGATACGGTGTAACTGAATGCCTCGAGTTCGCGGTTGGTGGCCTGCAGCGACGCGGTACGCTCTGCAATGCGCGCTTCCAGTTGACTGTTGAACTGCTGGGTTTCACGTTCAAAATGCTGACGTTCGAGTACCAGCGACAGCAAGCGGCCGGCATCGTGCAGACGGGTACGGTCGCGGTCAGACAGTACGGTGGAACCCTTGGGCACCGCCAACAGAAAACCCGGGGGCAACGGCAGGCCGGGGTCATCCGGCAATTCGAGGGCAGCCCGCGGAAAGGCAGCCACCAGCGCCTGACGGTCAGTTGGCCAATTGAGCTCCTGCAAATCGCCCACAGTCTGGGCGCCATCGGAGTGGGCAATCAATTGCATGCGCCCCTCGCGCAGATTGCTGTTGGCAAGATCGCCATCGGCCGCTTCAGCAGCGACCCAGCAGTACACGTCCGACACGCGATGGAAAGCCTGAGCAAGCTGGTGACAGAAGCGTGAGAGCAGACGCTCTGCGGGCAAACCCAGCATCAGGCCGCGCAGCAGTTCGCGTTCTGCCTCGCGCAGGTTCTGGTTCAGACAGCGGTCGGTGATGTTGACCGACACACCGCAATAACCCAGAAACTGTTTACGCCAGTCATAGCGCGCAGCCCCAGAGGAGACGAAGTACAGGCGCTCGCCTGCGCCGGAGGTGTACAAAAAACGCACTTTCTGGAAGGGCTTTTCGGCCTGCATGGTCTGGCGAAATGCATCCCAGGACATATCCACCGGTGCCAGACCCTGCAAGTCCCAACGGGTGTGCCCCAGAATGGGAAACTCGGTCGGACCGCTTTCAGCACCAGCCTGCGGCGCACTGCGATGCAGCAGACTGACAACACGCCCGTTGCGGTCTTGCTCCCAGTACCAGTCGCCCGACAGGCGCATGATGTCCAGCAATTGGCTTTCGGACTGCAGCAGCTTGCGAAAGCGGTTTTGAACCAGACGGCGACCACCCAACCCTGCCAGCCAGGCTGGTAACACTCCGCAGGCAGCCGCCAGCAACACGGACTCCAGACCGATGGACTTGAACAGCGCCGGGTGCATGACATAAAACGCCAGCCACGGACATACCACGGCCAGCACCAATGCGATCAGTGCGTTTCGTTGCAACAGCGATTTGATGGGCGGATTCAAGGTGTCGCGTGAGGACGCTTACCATTCCTTCAATTTGACCCGAAGTCTGGCGACCGCCTGCGAATGCAGTTGGCACACCCGCGACTCGGTGACATTGAGTACGGCAGCAATTTCCCGGAAGTTCAACTCCTGCTCATAGTACAGCCCCATGACCAATTTTTCACGCTCAGGCAGAACCTCAATGGCAGAAACCAGAGCCTTGCGGAAACGTTCGTCATTCAGGCTGGCCAGTGGGTCATCGTCGTCGCCGTCAGTCTGGCGATCCAGAAAGCCCGTGGAGTTGCCTTCTTCGTCTTCGTAGTCTTCGTAATAGATGAGTTGTGTGCCGCGCGCCTCAAACAGCAGGGCCTGATACTCTTCCAGCGACAGGCCCATGGATTGGGCCATTTCGATTTCGGTGGGTGGGCGGCCCAAGGTCTGCTCGGCCTTGTGCAGGGCGGTTTCGATCTTGCGCTGGGACTGGCGCAGACCACGCGGCAGCCAGTCAGCCTGACGCAGTTCATCGAGCATGGAGCCACGGATGCGCTGTGTGGCGTAGGTCTCGAATTGCGCTCCCTGCCCCTCTTCAAAACGGCCGATGGCGTCCATCAATCCGATGAGGCCGGCCTGTATCAGGTCATCAAGCTGTACGGATGCCGGCAGCTTGGCAATCAGGTGATGCGCCATGCGACGGACCAGCGGCAGATATTTGTCTACCGTCTGTTGCCTGTCAAGAACGCCCGCTGCGGTGTACATGCTCCGTTTCCCCGGTTATCAGATGATGGCTTCAAGCCGGCTGCGCACGCGCAAAGAACGCGCACAGGACGGGCCGCGATACTGGCCTGCATATTCGATCGGCTGGGACAGATAAGGCCGCGTGACATGTTCGAGCTCTGCAAACACATCATCGGCCTGCGCCGCACTGCGTGCCCGGCACACCAACACGCTATGCACCATGTTACCGCATGCCGGACCGATCTGGGTCAGCGCCTTGTAACATTCGGTGACACTGGTGCGATTCGGTTCCACCAGCCACAACCACTGCGGTGCGTCCGCACACAGTGACAGTGCCATGCCGGCCTGTTCATAAGACAGCGTGACATACATCTCATGGCCATTGTCCGCAAAACCCGACAGCAGTTTCTGGAATCGGCTGCGGTTGATCACCTGACCCACGCCGACCTGGTTGATGCCCCGCGCAGCCGGCACCAGATAACGGCTTTCACCCCAACTGAGCAGCAGCGACTGTGCCGACACATCGCCACTGAGGTAGTGACACAGTTCCCAGCGTTTTTTCAGATTGAATGCTTCGACCAGTGCGTCGCGACCGCCATCGATGACAATCCCGCCGCTGCCTTCGGCCACGGCCTCATCCACCATCGCGGCTGCCAGCAGACTGGCATCCGGCCTGCCGGCCAGCCCCATTACGGGCTGTAGCACCGATGCCTTGCGGCCCAGCAGATTGCGCAGGGTATTGGCCTGGTCTTTCATCAGTTCATCCACTCGTCACTGGAATCAGGCATGCGGGCCATTTTCCACGCCAGCTCCTGCTCAGACACAGAAAATGCGGTTTTGGCAGCCGGTTTCAGACAACGGCGCAGCAAGCCTGCACTCTCGGCCAGAAACAGATCTTCGGGTACGCGCTGACCTGTGGCCAGATAATGCAGCGTGAGTTTGTGACGCACCACCACATCGAGCACGCCACCGAGTTTGACCGCTTCATCCAGCTTGGTGATGATGGCGCCGTGCAGACCCTCGCCACGATAGTTGCGCGCCACGTCTTCCAGTGTCTCGGCCTGCGCCACTGCATTGAGCAGCAACACCCGCTTGACGTCCGACTGCGCCAGCAGACGGGTCTGCTCAGACAGACGGTCATCACGCTGACCCATACCCACTGTGTCAATCAACACCAGATGCTTGCGAGACAGTGTGCTGAGCAACTGTGCAAGATCTGACTCGCTCTGTGCGGTATACACCTGCACGCCAAGAATTTTGCCGTAAATGCGCAACTGATCCTGCGCTCCGATCCGGTAGCTGTCGGTGGTAATCAAACCCAGCGACTGTGCACCGTATTTCACGACACAGCGTGCAGCCAGCTTGGCTGTGGTGGTGGTCTTGCCCACACCGGTAGGCCCCACCAGCGCATAGACGCCACCGCGCTCCACGATCTCGTCAGATGCGTTGACCACATTGAGGTTGCGCGCCATCACTTCAGCCAGCCAGCGGCGCGACTCTTCTTCATTGAATGCATCGGGCAGCTTTTCAACTACGGTGCGCGCGAACACGGCCGAGAATCCGGCCTCCGTCAGATCACGCCACAGATCTGCGCGAACGGGATTGCGCTCCAGCGCCGTTCTCCAATTGAGCACCGACATCTGCTCTGAGAGCATCTCGCGCATCTGGCGAATTTCATCCATCAACGGACGGCTGATGGCATCCATGGCTGAGGCAGCAACCGGTGAAAGCGATGCCGCAGCGGCGGAGTTAACGTCGCGACGTGTGGTGCGCTCGCTTGCACGGTCGGTCGCAGCCTGCAGACTGGCCGATGGTGCAACGTCTTCCATGCGCTTCCAGTTGACGGGCTGCACATCGCGTTTGGACGGCGATGAAGAACTGGCCGACACCACGGGCGCGGCAAACGCTTCGCCGGTACCGGGTTGCAGAGAGGTTGAAAGCGGCAGATGCGACGGCACGCTTGAGCCTGCGCTGCCACCGCCGGAACCCCCCGCATCAGGCAGATCGTCGGCCAGGGCCGCCAGAATTTCCGCACCCGCAGCGGTCTGTTTGGTGGAAAGGATCACGGCATCTTCACCGAGTTCCTCGCGCAGTTTCTTCAGTGCCTCACGGGTATTGGGGCCCGAGAATTTTTTCAGCATCATGATTTAGCTCCCACGACGGATGCGACCCGGATTGTTCTGGATTCCGGAATTTCACTGTGCGACAGCACCCGCAGACGGGGTACCGAGCGTTTGAGCAGCTTGGCCAGCGGCAGTCGCAGGGCATCGGGCAGCAACAGGACAGGATTCTGTCCGGCGGCTTCCTGACGCGATGCGGCTTCACCGATCTGCTGCGTCAATGTTTCGGCCAACATCGGTTCAATGCCGATCTGGTCCGGGCCCACCGAGGCCTGCGCCTGGGTCAGCAATTGTTCTAGGCGGCTGTCGAGCACCTGTACATTCAGATCGCCCGCACCACCGGAGAGGGCCTGCACGATCGCACGCCCCAGTGCCACGCGCACAGCAGCGGTCAGGTCGATGGCAGATTGCGTGCGTGCACCTTCATCCAGCAACGTTTCCAGCACCGTGCGCATATCGCGGATGTGAACGCCCTCTTCCAGCAGGTTCTGCAACACACGCTGCACAGTGGCCAGCGGCAGCAGTTTGGGCGTGAGGTCTTCCACCACTTTTGGTGTGGACTTGCCGAAATGATCCAGCAACTGCTGAACTTCATTGCGACCCAGCAACTGCGCAGCCGATGTCTGCAACAGATGCGACATGTGGGTGGCCACCACGGTGCTGGCATCCACCACCGTGTAACCGGCTGCCTGTGCGGCATCGCGCTGGGACTGATCGATCCAGACGGCAGGCAGACCGAATGCGGGGTCTGTGGTGGGCTGACCCTGCAACTGCATGCTGACGCGACCCGGATTGATGGCAAGCAACTGGTTGACGAACACCTCGCCTTCACCCACCGGAACACCCTTCAACAGGATGCGATACATGCTGGGGCGCAACTCGAGGTTGTCACGGATATGCACGGCAGGCGGGAGAAAGCCTACGTCCTGCGCAAACTTTTTACGGATGGCCTTGATGCGCTTGAGCAGATCGCCTTCCTGGTTTTTGTCCACCAGCGGAATGAGGCGGTAACCCACTTCGAGTGCAACCACATCGACGGGCATCAGGTCATCCCACGACGCTTCGGATGAATCGGTTGCTGCTGCGGCGCGCTCGGCAGCGGCGGCCGCTTCGGGCGCAGCCTGCTTTTCTTCTGCCAGCTTTTGCAGACGCCAGCCCAGCCCGGCTGTCGCCGCACCGAGGATAAGGAAAGCAAGGTTGGGCATGCCGGGGATCAAACCCATCAAACTGATGATGCCCGCGGTGATATAGAGGGCCTGGGGCGATGCAAACAACTGCGAGGACATCTGCGTGCCGATGTCCTGCCCATGCCCCACACGCGCAACTACCAGACCGGCAGCCACCGAGATCAGCAATGCGGGAATCTGTGCCACCAGACCATCACCGAT
>SXZD01000265.1 GCA_005788065.1 Burkholderiales bacterium | reverse complement strand
CTGCGGAATGAACTGGATGGCGCTGGCACCGGTGCCGATCACGGCAACCCGCTTGCCCTTCAGGTCATAGTTGTGATTCCAGTTTTGGGAATGGAAAACTTCGCCCTTGAAGTTTTTCATGCCCTTGATGTCTGGGTAAGAAGGGCGAGCCAGCGGGCCGCGGGCATTGACGAGAATGCGCGACACAATGCGGCGTCCGTCTGTCAGGTCGGTTGTCCACAGTCCGGTTTCGTCGGAGTAGCGTGAGGTCAGCACTTCGCTGTTGTAGCGCATGTGCGGCATGATGCCGAAATCGCGCGCGCACTTGCGCAGGTACTCCCAGATCTCAGGTTGTGGGGAATAGGCATTGGACCAGTCGGGATTCTGCGCAAAAGAAAAGCTGTAAAGGTGTGAGGGTACGTCGCAGGCACAACCGGGGTAGTTGTTGTCGCGCCAGGTGCCGCCCAGGTCGGCTGCTTTTTCGAGTACGACGAAGTCGCGGAAGCCCTGTCGCTTCATTTCGATTGCCATGCCGAGCCCGGCAAAGCCGGCGCCCACAATGGCCACGTCGGTTGTTTCGACGTGCAGGTTTTCAGCGCGTGCGTTCATGAGTCTCCTGATGGACAAATTTGACAATAAGGGTTGTCAATTTATGGATGACATCGCATACTGTCAACAACTTTCGATTTTGCACAGCACAAGAAGCGATGAATCCTCAGACCAAAATGACCCGGCAGGTCGTGCAGAAGTCTCAGAAACAGGCGTTGCAAAGCGACTCGGCAGAAACCGCGCAAGCAACTGCAATGCGGGATAAACCGTTGGAGGGTCGCCGCTATCGTGGCATCAGCAATGAGGCGCGCAAAGCGGAGCGGCAGCAAAGATTCCTTGAAGCCGGAATGGCGTGTTTTGCCCGCGATGGTTTTCATGGGTCAACGGTGCGCGGTGTTTGCGCCAGTGCCGGGCTGACCGAGCGGTATTTTTATGAGTCTTTCCAGAGCATGGAGGCGCTGTTTCAAGCCGTCTACCTGCATGTATCGGGGCAGGTGCGGGGCAATGTGCTGGCAGTAGTGGCCAGTGTGGCGCCAGACGATCTGAACCGGTTTTCGCGTTCGGCACTGCGGGCGTTTTTTGAAAGCATACACAGGCACCCGGCTTTTGTTCCCATCCTGTTTCAGGAGGCTTTAAGCGTCAGCGCGCAGATGACGAGACTGGCGCTGTCAACGCTGAACGAGTTCATCGAGTTGTTGATCACGATCGGTCAACCGTCGTTTGTGCAACAGACATCGGTGCACATCGATCCGGGTTTGATTTCCTCAGGCTTGGTTGGCGGCATCATGCACATGGCGGTGCGCTGGTCTGATGACGGATTTCACACGCCGCTGGATGATGTGGTGGACAATGCGATGCTGATTTTTGCCGGAGTGTTGTCCCGGGATGTCGCTGCGCAGTAAGTGGCAAGCAGGACGTGCGGGAAAGGGTTGCGAAGCATGCGCCCTGTCTGCAAAACCGAACGGGCCCAACAAAAAGGGCCGCAAGCGACACGCTGTGCGACCCTGATGTACGCCGGCGTGAGTGCCGGGCGGGCTTATTTGGCTGTCGCTTCTGCCTTGGGTGCAGGTGCGGCGGGTTCCTTGAAACCGGCGCCAACAGAGTTGCCCATGACCGCCACTGCACGAGCCACCTCGATGTCGTCGAGGTCGGGGTTGCCGCCGCGCGCTGGCATTCCGCGGATGCCTTTGATGGCATGTTCAACCAGCTTGTCGTAGCCTTGAGTGAGGCGAGCGGACCATGCGCCCTTGTCACCGTTTTTCGGGGCACCGGCGGCACCGACGTTGTGGCAGCCTGCGCAGACGCCGTCATAGATTTCCTGACCGCTCTTGAGCACTTTCGGTGCATTGACGTCCTTGAACTCGACGCGGGCGACAGGCTTGAGTCGCTGCGCCGTGGCCTCTTCGGTCATGGCTACGCTGCCTGCACCGGTCTTGCCGGCGGTGTTGACGTATTTGACGAGCAGCACGATGGTGAAAATGGGCACCAGAAATGCGGCTACGACAACAGCGGCGAGTTGCTTGGGCGTCTTGATGGGTGATTCGTGTTCACTGCTCATGGGGCACCTTGAAAGTGTCAGTGGATATTTTTATGAAGCACGACCTCGGCCAAGCTTCTACAGTCCGGTATTTTATCCCTGACTTGCCCGGAAACCCAAATGGTTGCATCGCCAAAGTTGCCCGAAGCAGGCGAAAAAGCGCAACAAATGGTGGCAAACTTGCAAACTGCCTGCAATAAAAGGGGGATTGAATGCCTGTCGGTGCTCAAACCCGACGTGTTCGGCTTGCCAACCACATGAAAGAGATCATGGACAACATCAGCACGGAACCGGTGAATAGAGGGCTGAGTCGGGTCAGCCTCCGATTTGAATTCAGCACGGGCCTGAGACGATGAACACAGCCAGCGATCAGTCCGCAATGGCCACACCGGCCGGACGCTACTCGGGCATTTCCATTTTGCTGCATTGGTTGATGGTTGCTGGCATCTTGGCAGCCACCGTGATGGCTGTCTACATGGTCGGGATCGCCGGTATCACGCCGACCAAATTGCGCCTTTTTAATTATCACAAATGGCTGGGTGTGTGCCTGTGGTTTCTGGTGTTGCTGCGGCTGATGTGGCGCTGGAAAAACCCGCCGCCACCCCTGCCCGATTCAATGCCTGATTGGCAGCGGTACGCGGCTGCGATCGGACATGCCGGCTTGTATGTGTTGATGCTGATCATTCCTGTATTGGGCTATTTTTACAGCCTGGCCGCCGGTTATCCGGTTGTGCTGTTTGGTCAATGGCCGCTGCCCGTGCTCATGGGGGCTGACCCTGAGTTGAAGGAGTGGTTCAAAAGTGCGCACCGCTTTGCCAATCGGGCTTTGTGGCTGATCTTGCTGGCCCATGTAGGGGCTGCGCTCAAACATGCCTTCCTCGACCGGGACGGTATCATGCACAGGATGTTGCCGTGGGGTGACGTGACAGGGAGACGGCGTGAGATTGGATAAACGTGGCGATCATGGCATGCATGCAGAGGCCGGCAAATCTTGCCGAAAGACTGGAACACAGGTGGCAAGGGGGGCGCGGGGAACGCTTGGCGTCCGTGCCGTCGGCCGGTTCAGCCTTGCGCTTCTTGCGCTGGCAAGCGTCGCCGTGCAAGCTGCGCCAATTGATGCGGGCGCTTCACAGGTGAGCGCCACCTTCCGGCAACTGGGGGTGCCGGTAAGCGGAAAATTCAGGCAGATTCAGGGCGATGTGGACTTTGATCCGGCCAGACCCGCAGCAGCCCGGGCGAACATTGAAATAGCGGTGCAGAGTTTTGACCTGGGCGACAAGGACTACAATGCGGAAGTAGCCAAAAAAGACTGGTTTGATGCTGCGCGTCATCCGAAAGCGGCGTTCTCACTCAAGCAGGTGCAGGGCAACGGCGCGCAGTTGAGGGCCGACGGCGTGTTGGTCGTCAAGGGGCGCAGCATGCCCGTACAGTTTCCGGTGAGCATCAAGAGCGTGGCTGGAAAAACCCATCTTGAGGGCCGCTTGCCGGTGAGCCGATTGGCCTTCTCGATTGGAGAAGGTGAATGGAAAGATACCAGTCTGGTTGCCGATGAGGTGATGATTGAATTCCGTCTTGTCGTGGCTGCATCGATGCCGCCCGCTGCGGCGCCCAATCCATCCAGACAGACAGAATCTCCAAAAGACAGTGGCAAGGAAAGCAGGAAATGAAGCAGCAATTGACACAGAAAACCATTACCGGTCTGGCAGCAGGATGCGTGTCTGCCCTCATCTGCGCCAGCGTGGGTGTGGTGCACGCGCAAACCACGTTCCGGGTTGATCCTAGCCACACATTCCCTTCTTTTGAAGCCGACCACATGGGGCTTTCGCTGTGGCGGGGCCGTTTCAACAAGACCAGTGGTGTGATTGTGCTGGACCGTCAAAAACAGACCGGCACCATGGACATTGTGATTGCGGCTGACAGCATTGATTTCGGTTGGCCGAAGATGACAGAACATGCAAAAGCGGCTGACATGTTCAACGTCGAAAAATTCCCGCAGATTCGCTATGTGGGCAAGTCAATGACGTTTGAAAACGGCAAGCCCGTCGCAGTGGACGGCGAATTGACGCTGATGGGTGTGACGCGCCCGGTGCCACTTAAAATCAAGGCATTCAACTGTATCGACCCGCACCCGTTTTCAAAAACGGAAGTGTGTGGCGCAGATGCAGAGGCGGAGTTCAAACGCACGGATTTCGGACTGGATTATGCAGTCGCCCGGGGATTCAAGCCCGAGGTGAAGGTGCTGATATCGGTTGAAGCCGTCAAGCAGACCCCTTGACATGAGCGCCGCCTCCGGTATCCGTGCAGGAGTAGCCGGTGCGGCACTGGCGGTGTCGTTTGCGCCGGTTGATATTGGTTACGGGCTGATCGTTTTCCAGCTGCTGGGAAACGGTTTTGATGGGCTGGGAGTTGCCTCCGGATGGCTTGCCGTTTTGCTGGGCACACTTGTGGTGGCGCTCATCATGCGCAGCGCCCACCTGTACACGTCCGTCCGCCCGGCCCAGACCCTGAGCATTGCGGCATTGCTTGCGTTGGTCCTCAACCGGTTTCCACAGCCGGACGCGAGCGCCACTGCGGTGCTGGCGCTGGCCACGGTGATGGTGGTCTCCTGCCTGTCAGGGCTGTTTCAACTGGCCATGGGGGCGGCCAAAGTGGGACGTCTGGTGAGTTTTGTACCGCGTCCGGTGCTCTCGGGTGTTTCTACTGCAGCAGCCATTGGTTTGGCGATGAAGGCCGGCAAGACGCTGTTGATGCTGTTTGTCGTATCCAGCTTTGCGCCAGCGGGCGCTGATGCACATGTGTCAGTGGTCGATGCGTTTGTGCAGGGCTTGACCCACGGCGCAACGTCGGGGGGAAGCGCTGCGTCGGCTGCTGTGCCCCTGCAGGTATGTTCGTGGTTTCTGTTTGTTTTTTCCAGTCTGGCGTTGATGACCTGGGCTGCACGACATCTGGTGTTTCTGAACTGGTCGCTGGTGGGACTGCTCTATGGCGTCCTGCTGTATGGCCTGCTTGATGCCGTGTGGCCTGCCTCCGCGGGCGGCCCTGCACTCGGCTCTGCCCTGCCGCAACTGAGCATCACATCCCAGATTCCCGTGTTCGGTCAGGCGTGGCATTTTTTGTTGTCGGGCAATCTGCTGCCTGTGCTGATCGAGCTGAGCGTTCCCACGGCCATGGTGGTGGCGGTGGTCAACTCGCTGGAGGCCTTGGTCTACAACGCCCGCTTTGAGCGTTCCACCGAAGTCGCGCACGACCCGGTGAAGCTGTTGGTGGCGCTGGGTGCTGGCAATACGCTGGCCGGTGCGCTCGGCGGCTTGCCGGTGTCGCTGTCCAATACCAAGATGACGCTGGCATGGAACTCGGGTGTGAAAAACGCAGGCGCCATGGTGGTGCACTCGCTCATGCTGGTGTTGCTGATCGTCAGCACCAGTCTCTATGTGCATTACATTCCGAAAATGGCGGTGTCGCTGGTGATGCTCTACCTGGCGTGGATGATGCTGGACGCGTGGTCCAAGCGGCATCTGGCCGAATGGCTCCGACCGGGCAAAGCGCTTTGGCAATTGCGCCATCCGCATTCCACACCGATGATTTTTCTGGTGGTCATTCTGACGGCCATGGCCAGCAACCTGGTGTGGGGCGTATCGGTTGGCTTGCTGTGCGCCGTGTTTGTGTTTGTACAGCGTCAGAGCCTGAATGTGATTCGTCGCGGCGGAACGCTGGCCGACCGTCGATCGGCTGCCATGCGCAACGAAGCACAGCAACTTTGTTTGCAGGAAAATGCGCACCGGGTGCTGTATCTGGAACTGCAAGGAGCGCTCTTTTTTGGTACGTCTGAGCAGCTGCTGCGCGGTGTGCGTGCGCGGCTTTCACCACAGCATCGGCACTTGCTGCTCGACATGCGCAGGGTGCTGGAGCTGGATGATGCAGGTTGCGAAACGATCGAACGATTGCAGGCAGAAATGGCGCGTAGGGGCGGCATGCTGGTTCTCAGCAGTTGTTCGGAGACTCTGCAGTGGCGCAGTCCGCAGGAGGTGCGCGAGTTGTGCAGCGCGGTCAAGCAGCCTGTGTGTCGCAGTCTGGACGAGGCGCTGGAGGTGGCTGAAGACCGCATTATTGCCCAACTTGGAAGCGATGAGGCGCGGGCTGAGATTTGCGAAATCGGTCCGGACGGACCTGCCGCACAGTTGTTGAGCGGCTTGAGTCAGGATCAGCGCAATGTGTTCCTGCAGGCTTTGGAGCGCTGCGAGTTTGAAGCGGGTAGCATCATTTTCCGGAAAGACGAACCCGGCGATTCCCTGCATCTGGTGGTGTGCGGACGGGTCGATATCTGGCTGAACCACGGCGATGCCGATGCGGTACGACTGGCCTCTTTCAGGCAGGGAGTGACGTTTGGAGAGATGGGCTTGCTGCGCGACAAGCCACGCACTGCGGATGCGGTGGCTGTCAACGACGTATTGACACTGCGCCTGTCGCGGCAAGGCCTGGAAAAGCTGCAGCGTGACAACCCCGCTGTGCTGGCAGGCATATTGACCGCCATCAGCCAGGAGCTGTCATCCCGATTGGGCAAGACGAACAGAGCCCTGCGGGCCGCCTTGCAGACCTGATCGTGTCTTTCCGTGCTGGCAGCTTGCGCAGACGGTGATCAGGCGCTGGCAATCGCCGCTTCGATCTGCGAGAAGGTGTAGGCCTTTACGGGGTCGACCACTGCAATTCCCATCTGCCGGGCGATCTGCGTTGATGAGAACAAACCGATGATAGTGATGTTGCCATGCTCGTCGGTGGTGGTCACCAGCGCATGCTGTCGTCCACGGTTCTTCAACGTCGATACGATATGTCCCAGTTCGGCTTTGGCAACCTTGCCGTAATCCAGAAACTCAAGATCACTTGCCTTGGTCATGACATCATCGACCGTTAGTTCCGGCACCTTGCGCGCCGAGCCACTGGCGGTCTTGATGGACTTTTCACCTGCCAGGTCGGTTGCGGTGATCAACCCGGCAATGTCACCCCGTGCGCCTCTGACGAACAGCAGTTTGACGCCGCAGACAATCATGGTGGTGCGCGCCTGCTCCAGCGTGGCGTCCCCGGTGATGCTGATGGGATGGATGCGGCGCAGGTCGGTCATGGCCTCAATGGCAGGCGAGTCTACGGTGAGTACAGTCGGGATGCTGGGGTCAGCCAGCGCAAGTGTTGCGCTTGATGACAGGGTGCTGTGGGCCAGTGCTGCGTAGAATTGCCGAACCATGTAAACCTCCCGTGCCGGATTGCAGTCCTATCTTTCTCCTATTCAAGCCTACAATCAAGACCCCTTTAAACGGGAAAACCCGCCCCCCTTGCAGGGAGACGGGTTTTTATAAGCAGAACGCCTTGTTTTACCGAAATTATTTGGCCAGATAGTCGTGCAGTACGCGACCGTAGGGCAATGTCATATCGGTGACAAACTGTTTCCCGCCCACGATCTTGCGAACCGGGAGGTCAGCAATGGTTGCGTTGACTGACGGAATCAGTTCCAGACGTGCTTCGCCTGTCCATGCACCCTTCACCTTGATGTTGGTGAAGTTCACACCGACCAACTGGGCAATGGCGGGCTTGCCGTCAATGTCCGGAATGATTTTCAGTGTGATCTGCGTGCGCTTGAGCATTTCTTCGGCGCGGGCGATGTTGCCGTTGTCGAAGGCGTCGTGCTTGTAGGTCATGGTGCCGTTGGCAATGCGCTGTCCGGCATAATCCAGCGTACCCGTGAGCGTGTCGCCTGTGACTTGCAAAACGGGGTGTCCATACTTCATCGGATAGCCCCAGATTTCGCGGCCACCGGCCAGCGGCGGGCAGTTGTCGACAATCATCTGGCTGACAAACACACACGACTCGCCCTTGAACTTGCAGGGGATGGTCTGCGCTGCGGCAGCGTAGGCACCGAAGCCTTCGCCGTCGGGCAGGTCCAGCCACTGCACAGCAACAGTATTACCGTCCAACTCCAGCGGTTCGGGCAGCACGGCCCGGATGGCATCAGCGTCGGTTTCGTACGTGATGATCATGTACTGGCGGTCAAAGAACTTGTACGGCCCGCGCGGAAACGTCGGGCTTTGAAGCGGCATTGAGGCCAGATTGCGAACGTCGTTCTTGTTCATGCGTCCTGGTCCTTCAGATAGTCGTACAGCACGCGGCCGTGAGGCAGTGTCAGGTCGCCGATGAAGTGCTTGCCGCCCACAATCTTCTTGATGGGCAGATCAGCTGCTGGCGCATTGACGTGCGGGATGAGGTGCAGACGGGCCGGTGACAGCCAGGAGCCCTTGATGGTCACATCCGTCAGGTTGTAGGCCACCAGTTGGCAAATCTTGGGCTTGCCGTCCACATCCGGGATGATCTTCAGGTTGCATTGGGTCTTGGTCATGGCTTTGGCCATGGCTTCCACACCGCCGGGCGATTCCTGATGCTTGTACGCCATCGTGCCCATGGCCCCCCTCTGGCCGGCATAGTGCAGCGTACCGGTCAGTGTGTCGGAGGCCACTTCCAGCGTTGGGTGCGCGTATTTATTGGGGACACCCCAGATTTCGCGACCGGCAGAAATGGGCGGCTCATCGTCCAGATACATCTGGGCGGTGAAGTTGATAGGCTCGCCCTTGTACAGACAGGGGATGACCACGCCGCTTTCGGTGTAGTCACCGAAGCCTGAGCTGTCGGGCATGCGGATCCACTCGTACAGCACGTGGCCGTCCGGGTTGGGTTCGAGCGGCTCGGGAACGGCAGCGCGCAGTAGGTCCTTGTCGGTTTCGTACGTGACGATCATGTATTCACGGTTGACGAAACGGTAAGGCCCCATGGGGTAGCTGGGGCTGGCTGCCGGCATCGAGGGCAGCTTGAGAATGTCTTCAACTTTCACGCGAGTGTCCTTTCAGAGGAATTCTTTGGCCATGTCGACCGATTGACGTACACCAATGTGCTGGAAATTATTTTTCAGCCATTCGCTGGCCACGGCACGACCGCGGTCGCGCAGCATGGTCAGGAATTCCCAGTCATTGAGGAACTTGGAGGAGACCGACAGATCCGAGAGTGCCTGGTCTGCACGCAGGGAGTGGATCAGCACGTTCTTCAGCTTGTTCTTGTGCTCGTCCTTGATCCAGCCGTCGTTCAACAGTTTTTGCACAAAATGCACGGCGCGCAGCTCTTTGATGAGTGCGCAGTTGAAGGTGATTTCGTTCATGCGGTTGAAAATGTCGGCCGAGGACATCGGAGGAGCAGGTCGCTCGATCGGGTTGATGTGCACGATCAGCGTGTCGGCGGTGGTGGTGCCGTAGAACAGCGGATAGAGCACGGGGTTGCCCATGAAGCCGCCGTCCCAGAAATACTCGCCTTCAATTTCGACGGCCTGGAACAGGTAGGGCAAGCAGGCTGAGGCCAGCACGCAAGCGGAGGTGATTTCATGTGTTTCAAACACACGGGCCTTGCCGGTGCGCACGTTGGTGGCCGACAGGAAAATCTTGGTCTTCTTGCTCTGCTCGAGTTCTTCGAAGTCCACCACCGATTCCAGCACTTCCTTGAGCGGATTGAAGTTGGTGGGGTTGAGCTGGTAGGGCGAGAAGGTGTGGGTGACCAACTTGAACATCTCGGATGCAAACGAGTTGTCCAGGTTGTGGCCGAACAGCATTTTCTCAAGCGGGGAACGCTTGATGGGGCTGTAACGCTCGCCTGTGTCGGAAATGGCTTTCCAGAATTCGTGCAGTTTTTCACGCGCTGCTTCGGGGCCGCGGATTGCACCGTATGCGTAAACCACCGCGTTCATGGAACCGGCACTGGTGCCGGATACGCCTTCGATGTCGATACGGCCATCTTCCAGCAGACGGTCAATCACACCCCATGCGAAAGCGCCATGCGCTCCGCCGCCCTGAAGGGCCAGGTTGATTGTCTTGGTCTCGCTGGCTGCCGCTTTTTTGCTGCTTGCCATGGTGTAGTCCTGTGAGGCTTGATGGGAACGCCGGGTGGCGCCCGCCGGGAGTTGATGCCGAATGTGTTGCTGATTGCTGTCTTGCTGTGTGCTGTCCGGCCGATCAGGCTGTCGGCACCGCGCCGGATGTCGCCCGCAGAACAACAAGGCGAAGCGTCCGGCGCAAGGTTCAGACAGCGTCGGTGATGCGGCTTACTGGGCTGTCCAGCCACCTTCAACGGCGATGTGCGTGCCGGTGATGGAAGCGGCTGAGTCGGAGCAGAGGAACAGGGCTGTACCGGCCAGTTCCTGTGTGGTCACGAAACGCTTGGTCGGCTGGGCTGCCAGCAGCACGTTCTTGACCACCTCTTCTTCGGTGATGCCGCGTGCCTTGGCGGTGTCAGGAATCTGCTTTTCAACCAGCGGTGTGAGCACGTAGCCGGGGCAGATGCTGTTGGCGGTGATGCCGTTTTCTGCCAGTTCCAGCGCGATGGTCTTGGTGAAGCCCAGCACGCCGTGCTTGGCTGCCACGTAGGCGGTCTTGAACTTGGAAGCCACCAGGCCGTGGGCGGATGCCACGTTGATGATGCGGCCCCAGCCCTTGGACTTCATGTAGGGCACGGCGCAGCGTGTGGTGTGGAAGGCGGAGGACAGGTTGATGGCCAGAATGGCGTCCCACTTGTTCAGCGGGAACTCTTCGACCGGGCAAACGTGCTGGATACCGGCGTTGTTCACCAGGATGTCCACGCCACCGAATGTGTCGGCTGCGCGCTTCATCATGGCTTCAATCGCTTCGGGCTTGCTCATGTCGGCGCCGTCATAGATGACTTTCACACCGAATTTGGATTCGAGACCTGCGCGGATGCCTTCGATCTCGGTTGCATCGCCAAAACCGTTGATGACCAGATTGATACCGGCTTCTGCGAAGCCTTCTGCAATACCCAGACCGATGCCGCTGGTGGAACCGGTAATGACTGCACACTTGCCCTTCAACATGACTGAAATCTCCTTTTTGCGCCTGCTGCACAAACAATTTGGTGAAAAGAATGCAGCGGTATTGTTACCAATGCGCTAGGTTAATGTCTTCAAAGGCAATGAAAAGAAATAAAAAGCCTTGACTTTTGGTGAACAGTTGTGCACTATGATCTTCATCAACACGGAACTCAGGTGAACTCTGAACAACCGGACCCCGAACAACAGGAGACATCCTCATGAACGCAAGCCTGACCCCTGACAATGCTGCCGGTATGTTCGCCGTCACCGCCGCTACACCTGCTCCGACTGACGCAGACAGCGAGATGCGAATCCGCAAGTCTGCAGCAGCAATCGATCTCGCAGGTGACCTGTTCGACCAGGCCACCGCTCGCATACATGAGTTTCACCGTGCCATCAGCGACAAGCCGATTGCGATGGTGAATGCAGCCTTGGGACCCGCAGCCAAGCCGGTTACAACTGTACACAATGCAATCACGGATTTTGTCTATGGATCTGTGCGGGCGGTGGGCTGGAGCGTGCTCAAAGCGGGTGCGTTCAGCTTGAAGATGGCTGCACCGGTGATGCAGTTCAAGCCGGAGACAGACCGGTTTGACCGCAATCTGGACGCAGTGGCCAGCGCAGCCAGTGGGCTGCTGGGCGACAAACTGGCTGCTAGCGGCAACGAGTTGGCGCCGGTGATGGGGTTTTACAAAGACCGCCAGAAGCTGCCAGCCGACGCCATGGAGTTGGCGGGTTTGTACCCGGATGCGCAGTCTCACCTCGTGATCTTCGTGCACGGCTTGTGCTGCAATGAAGACTGCTGGTGGATGTATGCCAAGCACAATGACGGCATGTCCTACGGCGATTTCCTGCAGATGCAGGGAGGTCGCACGGCCCTGTATATACGCTACAACACGGGTCTGCAGATTCGCACCAATGGACGGCGCCTCATGTCCGAACTGAAAGCGCTGGTGGCTGCGTGGCCGGTCAAGGTTGAGCGCATCACGCTGGTAGGCCATAGCATGGGCGGTCTGGTCAGCCGGGTATTGATCGATGAGGCACAGCGCAAGTCGCCGGAATTGATGCGTCTGATTGAAGATCTGGTGTGTATCGGTTCGCCGCATGAAGGCGCGCCGCTGGCTCGCATTTCAGCCAAAGGCGAAAAGCTGCTCGATGCGTTTGATCTGTCCCGCCCCATCTCCAAGGTGCTGGGTGTACGCTCACGCGGTGTTCGCAATCTGGAACAGGGTTTGGGCACCACACCGGTCAGCCGTTACACCGACGTGCGGGTGCATCTGATCGGCAGCACTGTGGGTACATTCGAGCAGCCGGGTATTGCCGAAACAGTGGGTGATGGACTGGTGCAGCTTTCAAGTTCACTGTCCGCAGACGCAGTGCCACAGGCGGCCTCTGCATACGAGGGACGCCATCACATGCACCTGCTCAACGATGCTAAGATCCGCGAACAACTTGACCAACTCACACGTCCCGTACTGACGCAATAATGCAATGACGCCATCGCACCCCTCAGGCAGCGCCGTCAACGACCGCGCCCTGAGCCGTGCGATGTTTCTGTATGGCTTCACCATGTTCATGCTGGTCTACATGGTGCAGCCGATCATGCCCCGCTTTGTCTCCGAGTTCTCCATCGCGCCGGCTGTAGCCAGTCAGGCTTTGTCTGCAGCCACGATGGGCATGGCTTTTTGCCTCATTCCCGCCTCCATCTATGTCAAGCGTTTTGCACCCCGGCCACTGCTGATTGGCGGTCTGCTGGCGTGCGCCCTGCTGTCGCTGGCGGTTTTGCTGACAGATGATTTTTCCGGCTTTGTCCTGCTCCGTCTGCTGTTCGGCATGGTGTTGTCTGCACTGCCCGCAACCGCGCTGGGTTTTTTGTCGCAGTCGGTGGATGCATCCCGCTTGGGCCGGTCAGTGGGCATGTACATCGCTGGCAATGCCATGGGTGGCATGAGCGGTCGCTTGCTGGCGTTGGGCCTGTCGGAGTGGATGGACTGGCGCCAAGCGTTTGCCGTGCTGGGCCTTTTTGCGTTGGTGGTGGTGACGCATGTGGGCCGTGTACTGGCCGGTTTGCAGCAGGCTGACCGACATTTGGGGTCAGAAGCAGTCGTTGAATCGACATCTGTGTGGTCAAGGCTGCGGCGACTGTTGTCCGATCCGGGCTTGCTCGCGCTGTTTGCGTTGGCTTTTCTGCTGTCTGGCAGCATCGTGAGCGTCTACAACTACATCAGCTTCAGGCTCTCTGCGCAGCCCTATGCTTACGATTACAAAGCCCTGTGCGGGATCTATGCCCTGTATGTGATGGGCATGCTGGGCTCTGCCCGCGCGGGTCGCATGGCAGACCGGTTTGGCAAGGGCGAGGTACTGGTCTGGTTGCCACTGGTCATGGCGGTCGGTGTGTGGATGACGCTGGCTGCGAATGCGGTGATGATCATCTGCGGAATGGCGCTGCTGACCTTCGGCTTCTTTGGAGCGCACAGCGTGGCCAGTGGGTGGGTCAGTGCCAGGGTAACTGACGACAGGGCGTTGGCGTCCAGCCTGTATCTGACCTTTTACTATCTCGGTGCCAGTGTGCTGGGAACAGTGGCAGGCGGGGTGTGGGCTGCGGGCAGTTGGCCGGCGGTGGTGCTGATGAACAGCGCCATCATCGCGATGGCGCTGTTGCTGTCACTGAAGCTTAAAGCGCTCAAGACATCTCAGGCCGCTGCAGTCTTGCCGGAGTCCTGAGCGGAGTCGACCGCTTTAGCGGCTTTCCTGCGGGTTTTGCGGGCCGGCGATTCTTCTTCGATTTCCACCAGCGTGCTTTCCAGGAAGTCAAGCATACGCTGTACTTTGGGAGCTGATTCGCGACAAGCGATGATGCCGAAGTCCATGTTGCCGTTGTAGCTCTGCACCGTGATGTTCACGGCATAGCCATGCCAGATCAGCGACACCGGGTAGAGCGCCAACAGTTCGGCGCCGTTCATGTACAGCGTCTCCTGTGGACCGGGAACGTTGGACACCACGACGTTGAACAAGACCGGAATGCGTCCGTCCAGACCGCTGACCTGACCTGCAAGCAGCGGCAGGTTTGACAGCACGGTGTGGGCATTGATTTCGAGTTTGTTCATTGAGCCCAGGCGCTCCTTGGCCGCCTGAGTGGACTCCTTGATGGCATCAATACGGCTGCGTGCGCTCTTGATGTTGGTGCCCAGTGTGACCTGCAGTGCGCTGATGGCATTGCCATTGTCATCGGCCGCGTCTGCCGAGCGGATGGACACCGGAATATTGGCGACCAGCGAATTCTTCGGGAGACCACCTGCATACGTGTTCAGGTATTCGCGCAGTGCCCCGCCGCACATCTCCAGCACCACGTCGTTTATGGTTGCGTCATATTCCTTGGCCACCTTGCGTACCCGGTCCAGGCTCCAGGACTGGGCAACGAAGCGGCGCGCCTGCGATACGCGCTTGTTGATGGGGGTGGCCGGTGCTTTGTAGATGGACTTCACGTTACTGTCCAATGGCGTGGTTCCCATCTTTGCAAGCTTGATGGCGGCAGAGCCGACAGCTTTCAGATTATCCAACATTGCCTGTGCGGGATTGACCTTGCTGCCGGACGAAATGGGTCGTGCCGGCTTCTTGATGAGTTCATCCCATTCAGCAGACCACATGGCCGGCAGTTTTTCGTGGGGCGACCGGGCCAGACGCGACTGCACCATGCGCATGCCAGCAACGCCGTCGACCAGAGAATGGTGAATCTTGAAATAGATGGCGAAGCGGTTGCCTTCAAGACCTTCGATCAGGTAGCACTCCCACAGTGGATGGTTCTTGTCCATATGCTGTGCGTGGATGCGCGACACCAGGGCCAGCAATTCGCGCACGCGACCCGGCTTGGGCAGCGCGGCGTGGCGGATGTGATAGTCAAGATCCACGTCCTGATCGGTCATCCATGACGCATCCAGGTTCATGGGCAGAATGCTGGCCAGGCGCTTGTTGAAGGGGGCGGAGACCTCTTTGGATTCTGTCATCCAGCGCAGCATGTTTTGCATGTAGTCGGGACCTGCATCCTCGGGCACCTTCAGCAGCATGAGCCCGGCTACGTGCATGGGCGTCTGCGGGGTTTCCATGGTCAGCCAGCCCGAATCGAGCAACTTGAGTTTTTTGCGCATGATGTTTCCTCTGAGATAGTCCGAATATGGCAGTACTGTATTACCCGATGCTACCGCTAATGCACTGATTTTGGATTCAATTTTGATGCATGGGTCAGACAGCAGCAGCCGGGCCGCTGACCCCGTCGAAACCCAGATCGAACAACGCCCGCATCAGGGACGTTTCGCTGACGTTCTCTGCAAAAATCTGCATCGACAGTGCGTGTGCGGAGTGAACCAGTTCTGAAAGCAGGCGGGCACACTCCCGCCCTGTCTGCGCATCCAGAAGGTCGACGGTCACATTGGCGGCGAGTTTTACATAGCGAACGCCATTGGCGCTGAGTTGCATGAGGCTGCCCGCATGTGCATCAAGATGGTCGATGCCCACGCGTATGCCCATCGTGTCGGCGGTGGCGATGAATTGCCGCAGCAGATCCGGATGGTTGACGGCGAAGTCCTCTCCAATATCAATGTCGATGCGGTTGCTGTAACGCGGCGACTGCTGAAGGTCCCGGATCAGGGCTTCGCGTCGCGGAGGGTCCAGCAGCGCTGCGGCGGACAGGTTGATGCAGACGCGCTCGCTGCGCTCCGCAGCGGCATTGAAAGCCAGATTGACCACTTCAAGATCGATTTCTGCAGCCAGATGCAGATGCTCTGCCCAGGCCATGAGCGTACCGCCCGGATGCACGGTACCCGTCTTTCGCTCGGACAGGCGCAGATAGTGCTCGACGTGAACAGCTTGCCTGTCTGCATTGATGACCGGATAGCCCTGCAGGAAAAAATGGTGCTGGGTCAGTCCCCACGTCAGTCTTTCATACCAGGCATCACGCTGGGGTTGGTTATCGTCCAGTGCGATGGAACCTGTCTGGTTGCGTTCGCAGCGCAGCAGGATGTCCTCCGATTTTTCATTGCGCCCGAAGGTGATGTCATCCATGCGTATCTCGATACCGCAGACGGTCAGCAGGCTTTCGGTGCGTGCTTTCAGGTCCTGAGTGATGGCGGAATCGGCGCAGACCAGCAGGACAATGTCGGTACCGTTGATACGGCCGCATGCCATGTGGTTTGCCTGCTCGGCCAGTCGGGCAAGGTCTCTGCCAAGTTTGCTCAGCAATCCGTCGACCCGCTGTCGACCTTGCTGCATGTTTAGTGCCTGCAGGTTCAACAGGTGGATGACGAATGCATGACCTGTCTGCGATGGCGTGAGATTGGCTGCCAGCGATGCCAGCCGGGCGCTCAGCGCGTCGCGCTTGAGAAGGCCTGTGGCTGCATCCGTACGTCGCATGCGGTTGAGAACGTCGACCTGTTCAAGCGCCCTGAGATTGCGTTCGCGGATGCGTTGCGTCATCAGTCGGGTGGTGGCAAACAGGTCCTTGAATTGCGGTAGCGCAGGCGGTGAAAGCGTTTGTGAATCGGCATCCAGCAGGTGTGCGATGGCATGGTCCAGTTGCGAGATGGTCTGCGCAGTTTTGCGCCGGTGAATGGCAATCACTGCAATACCCGTCGCCCCGATGACCGAAAAAATCAGCAGCAGGTACGCCAACCACAGCTCGGAGGCGTGATGATCGAAGCTCAATTCCGACTGCACCGATACATGGCTGATGCCCAGTTCGTTCTGTTTGACTGCGGCGGTGGCAGCCGGCAACTGTTCGCGGGGGCTGAGTGACCACAACCAGAAAAGGCGCGTGTCCGGTTTGGGTGATTGCGAACCCGTCAGCAATTTTTCGCGCGAATACAGCGCAATGCCTTCGTGGGTCAGCAAGCGTATGCGCTGATAGTTGCCCAGCGCAAAATGCGCATCAATGAGTGATTGGGCATCTTCAAGCGACACACCCTTGCGCGACAAGCCGATGGCCATGGCATGTGCAACCTCGCGATCCGATAGTTTAAGCCGATGCGTCAGCGCAGTTTCGACGGCATGAATGCTGATGCCCGTGATCAGCACGAATGCAGTCAGCAGTGTCATCAGGAAAATGCTTGTCGGTCGGCGGTACATCTTTCTTCAATCGAATCAGAATCGTGTGTCCGGGCAGATAAAAGAAGGGCATTCATGCCGCTATTTATCCAGAAGGCACCAATTTGCCATAAAAAGCAGATCTTCACCGCAAAACCCGCCCACAAGCCTGAAAACATCTGCCATAATCAGCGCGACCCGGGCAACCATGCGGGTTCAAGGGCATTTTGAATTAGAAGCATAGATAAACTGGAGGACAAGTTGAACAAGACTGAACTGATCGAAGCAATCGCCGCTGGCAGCGAAATTTCCAAAGCGGCCGCTGGCCGTGCACTCGATGCAACCCTGCAAGCCATCGTTGGCGCAGTGGCCAAGGGTGATTCCGTTACGCTCGTGGGTTTCGGTACATTCTCGTCGAGCAAGCGCGCTGCACGCACCGGCAAGAACCCCCGCACCGGCGAAGCAATCAAGATTGCTGCCGCAACCGTGCCCAAGTTCAAGCCGGGCGCAGGCTTCAAGGAGTCCGTTTCCAAGCCCGCCAAGAAAAAAGCCAAGTAATCCGCAATACTGGCTGACAGGGTCTGTGATTTCAAGACCCGTCGAATAAAAACGCGCTGCAAGGCAAAAGTCTGCAGCGCGTTTTCATTTGTTTTTTTATCTGTCCATACGTGCATCTGTTCATGTCTCTGAAGATGCGCTTTCAAACGTACGGCCGGTTTTAACGCCGGTCATTCAGGGCCCAGTCATATTCCAGAAAATCAATCGTCACTTTGCCTGCTTTGATTTTGCCTTGATCATCCGTGTTATCGGTCAGCAGGTTTGCATATTTGGCGAAATAGGCTTCGCGTGATGCGATACCTTTCAGCCCGCTGGTGAAGTCCACTTTGTACCAGTCGAAAATTTTGGACACTTCCAGTTTGCCGGTTTGTGCGTTGTAGCGGTTGCGACTGCGATCGCTCAAAAAACGTGTGGCCTGTTCTTCCAGTTGCCGGTCGATATGGCGGCCGGTGTACGCTTCCTCACGCAACGAGGGGCAACCGACAGACGCGCAATTGACCGCAAAATGAATGCGGGGGTCGTCGTAAACTCCGGGTTTGCGGATGGTGTCGTGCTCAATACCGTTCAAGGTCATTTCCTTGCCGAGCAACCGGATGAACGGGTCTTTCCACGGGTCATTGAAAACACGGCCAAAGTCACGGATTGATTTGAGGTTTGGATAGCGCGTGAGAATTTTCTCGACGGTGAAGGCGTTGTAGGCATTGATCAGAAATGCCAGTTGCTCTGCTTTGCTGAAACTGTCGAACTGCGCTGGGGTCACGTCACTCAGACTTTGTAGATAGGCCTTCAGTGCGGCGCGGTCGTCCATCGCACCCTTGTAGCTGATCTGGGAGGCGTTGCCATTGCTGATGACGGTTACATGTTTTTTCAGAAACTGCGTCCATGCGGTGTGCTGTTGGTCAAATGCATGTGCGGGCACCGAAAGCAGGGATAACAACACTACGACAAGCGTCAGGAGAGGGCGAAAAAGAGTGTGCATTGCATGCCTGTGAACCAATGGAGAGAGTCCCGTTTATACGCCAGCCTAAGCGCCATTACAATGGGCACTACGGTACCTTTGTTGAAAGACGTTTGGCATGGCTGATGCGCCGGTTCGGATTGATAAATTTTTATGGGCTGCACGGTTTTTCAAAACCCGGACGCTGGCCACCGACGCGGTGGACGGCGGACGCGTCAAGCTCAATGGCGAGCGGGTAAAGCCGGCACGGGCCGTCAAGGTGGGGGACATGCTGATCGTACCCATCGGATGGGATGAGGCAGAAGTGGTCGTCAAAGCGGTGTCTGATAAGCGCGGCTCTGCGACCATTGCACAGACCCTCTATGAGGAAACTCCGGACAGCGCGAGTGCGCGGGCTGCCCGGGCGGAAAATCGTCGTATGGCGCGCGAGCCGGCTCAGGATATCAAGGCACGGCCAACCAAACGGGACCGTCGCCAGTTGGACAAGCTCTCATGATGGCAGTACGCGGTCCAGCACCCGGCGCAGTTCGTCTTCTTTCAGTTCGCCCTGATGAAGCCACACACGGCGGCCATTGCTGTCGAAGAGCACCGTCGTGGGTACGGCAGTGATCTTGCCCATTTGCTTGAGCAGGCTGCCCTGGGGGTCGATGGTGACACGAAAGCCCCATTTTTTCAGTTCTTTGAGTTCAACCACGTCCGACGGTCTGTCATAGGGCATGGCCGCCGCGATAACGGTCAATCCGACTTCGGCTTTTTCCTGGTGCAGCGCCTGCAGCAAGGGCATTTCCTTCAGGCATACCGAACATGTGGTGGACCAGAAATTGATGAGCACCGGTTTGCCCCGATACTCCGCAGGGCCCAGTGGGCTGCCATCCACTGTGATGAAGCGGATGTCCGGCAGCGTGCTGGCAACATCAACCGCTGGAGAGCAGGCTGCCAGCGCCGTGGCGCTGAGAACAGCCGCCACAAGCACAGTAAGAGAAAACCGGCGGCCTTGCGTCATTGCCTCTGTCAGTTGGTGCGGACTGGCGAACCCTGCTGCCGGTCATCGCTGGGGGTTTGCGATTTGACGATGCGTGCGCGTTCGTCTTCGCTGATGTAGTCAACTGACTTGATCACTTTTTCCACGCCGCTCACACCCGCGATGACATCGGCTGCCATTTCGGCCTCTTTCTCGGTAGCCATGCCGAGCAGATATACGTTGCCACGCTCAGTGACGTATTTGAAAGCGCCGGTGTAGATGTTCTGATTGTCGACCATCGCCGCTTTTACCTTGCTGCTAATGATGGCGTCGTTGGAACGGGATGACAGAGAACTCTTTAGTCCCACCTGCAGCTCGTTGACGATGAAGCGAACGTTATCGATCGTGGCAGCCTCTCGCTCAACGGCCTTGCGGGTGGCTTCGTCCGGTACTTCGCCGGTGAGCAGAAGTCGCCGGTTGTACACCGTCGCATTGATATGACTGTCGCCGCCGAACTTTTCGCTCAGACGGGTTTCGGCTTTCAGCTGTATGCCTCGATCTTCAACCTGGGTACCGAGGGTACGGCGGTCTGCCGCAGCCAGAGTGCCGGTGGCAAAACCGGCGGCGATCAAAGGGATTTCCAGACCCGTACAGCCCTGCAGGCCGACGGTGCTGACGGCAGTCAGCATGGAAAGGGTCAGCGGAATGCAGGCCCAGCGTTTATTCATCCTCTTCTCCAAGCAACATCAGGTCAATGCCATCGCACAGGCAGTGGATGGCGAGTATGTGAACTTCTTGTATGCGGGCTGTCTTGTCGTGGGGCACGCACAGGTGTACGTCAGCGTCGCGCAGCATGGCGCCCATCTTGCCGCCACCCTTGCCGGTCAGAGCGACGATCGTCATGTCGCGCTCATGGGCCGCCTCGATGGCCTTGATGACGTTGCGCGAATTGCCGCTGGTAGAAATGGCCAGGAGCACGTCGCCGGGCTGTCCGAGCGCATGTACCTGCTTCGAGAATACTTCGTCGTAGCTGTAGTCGTTGCCGATGGCGGTGATGGCCGACGTGTCGGTGGTCAGCGCAATGGCAGCAAGCCCCGGTCTCTCGCGTTCGAAACGGCCGACCAGCTCGGCGGCGAAATGCTGGCAGTCGCCAGCGGAACCGCCGTTACCGCAGGCCAGGATCTTGCCCCCGTTGGTCAGGGAGTTGACCAGGGCTTCTACGGCGTTGGACAGCGGGGCCACCATGACTTCGACGGCTTTCTGTTTGGTGGCTGCGCTGTCGTTGAAGTGGTGGGTGATACGCGTGATCAAGTCCATGAGTGGGGGCTCCGCGGGTGAGGTAACCCCCATTATATCGAGCCTTCTGCATCGAATGCATGACGCGTCCACAACGGTCTTGAACTGTCCGTGAAAGTCAGCGTATCAAAGCGCAAATTGGAAAAGCACCGCGCCCCTGCGCGCGCCCACCATAGCAGGGCGGTATGGACGATTCGCCTGCGTTTGTGGTGGTCTATGCTCTCGGCGGCGCTGCCATGACGGGCGCTGGCCCGCCGTCGCACTTCAACCACAACGGCCGTGCTGCCGTCGGCAAAAATGAGGTCGATCTCGCCGCGCCGGCTGCTGACATTGACCGTGACGGGCGTCAGGCCCTGTTCAAGCAGCCACTGTGCTGCCCGTTCTTCCCATTGATGGCCGATATCTCGCTGCGACCGCTGCGAGCTGGCTCCAACCGGTTTGAGCACCTGAGTGACCGGGTTGGGCGCGTCTGCCTGGCCGGTGTCATTTTGCAGCCATGCGGGCTTGCGGGCGCGCTTTCTCTTCTGTGTGGCAGGGGGTTTGCGATCGGACCATGGAAGCATGACAATGGGCATATGGAAATGTTCGACCTTGAAAAAGATCCGGAACCCGAACCGGAAGCGCAACTGCTGACCCAGACCGAGGTACAGCAGCCCGCCACCCTGTTTGTGGTGGCTACGCCCATCGGCAATCTGGGCGATGTCAGCCCGCGGGCAAGACAGACCTTGGCGCAGGTGGATGCCGTGGCTGCCGAAGACACGCGGGTGACAGCGCAACTGCTGTCCTTGCTGGGCATACGGCAGCCATTGATTGCGACACACGCGCACAACGAGCGCGCTGCTGCACTCACGATACTTGAAAAGTTGCGGGACGGAAAAAGCATCGCCCTGGTGAGTGATGCCGGTACACCGGCCGTGTCGGATCCGGGTGCCGTGGTGGTCAGGGAGGTGGCTTCTGCCGGCTTTCCGGTGGTTCCGGTTCCGGGGCCCAGTGCCCTGATTGCTGCCATCAGCGCCAGTGGGCTGGTGGAGGGGCCGTTTCATTTTGCGGGCTTTCTGCCCTCCAAGGGTGGGCCGCGACGCAAGGCGTTGGCCGCTGCTCTTAGCCATACAGACAGCGTGGTGTTGTTTGAGGCGCCTCACCGCATCGAGAGCCTGTTGGAGGACATCGTCGAGCTGGGTGATGCCTTGCGCCCCTGCTGTGTGGCGCGTGAGCTCACAAAGCGTTTTGAGAGCTTTTACCGCGGGGCTGTGGAGGTGGTGCGCGATGTGGTGAAGGCAGACGCGCACGGCAAGCGCGGCGAGTTCGTGGTGGTTTTGGGTGCAAAGCCGCAAGAGCTGGACGCGCCGCTGGTCTGTCGGGTCAATCCGTTTGAACTGCTGGACGCCCTGTTGGAGCATCTGCCCAACAAGGCGGCTGTCAAACTGGTGGTTGACACCACTGGTGCGCCCAAGAACGCATTGTATGACCATGCGTTGAAGAAGCAGCGACCGGCGGATTGATCAGAACAGGAATCGCACGCCAGCCGTTACCGTCCGTCCTTGAACCGGGATGAAGTCTTTCAGGAAAGACACATGGTTGCGGCCTTTGGTGTCGGTCAGGTTGCGTCCCTGCAAGAAAAACTCTGTACGCGTGGTACCCAGATTCCAGCTCGGCCGGTAAGCCGCATAGGCATCGATCCGGGTGTAACCGTCGGTGCGGGTTTCGTCCTCTGCGCTGATGCGGTTTTGCGCTGAATGGTTGACGATCTGCAGCCGGGCAAAGCCTTTGGCATGGGCCAGTCCGGCGGCCAGCGTGATGCGCTGCGGCGTAATGCGCGGCAACGGTCTGCCGGTGTTCTCATCGGTACCGCGGGTATGGTCGAACTTCAATTCAAGCGTGGGTGTGTACGTGTCGGTCAGACCGAGCGTTCTGGCCTCCAGCGTGCGAATGACCGCCAGTTCCAGTCCGCGGACGGTGGCTTTGGTGGAGGCATAGTCGAAGGCCGGCAAACCATTCTGCAGTGCGCGAGGCCCGCCCATCATGTCCGGCGGTGAAGTCTCATCTGCCCGCAGCGTGATGAAGTTGGAGAAGTCCTGCTGGTAGACCGTTGCCCGGTTGTTCCACTGCGTATTCTTGAATGCCCACGACAGGTCAATGCCGTTGGCTTTCTCTTTCGGCAGATTGGGGTTGCCGTATTGCGCGTTGAAGGTGGCTTCATGCTTGCCGCACGCAAACAGTTCAACGGCTGTCGGAGCCCTCTCGCTGTGGTTGACTTGCAGCGACACGCTGTTTTCTGCGTTCACCGGCAAGCGGGCACCCAATGATGCACTGTTGAGGTTCAGCTTGCGGTCTGCTGCTGCGATATCGCCGCATTCGCTGCGCTGGTCGCCCCGTACGCGGTGGTCTTCATGCCGCAAACCGCCATTGATCTGCAATGCGCCGGCTTGCGTCAATGCCGTTGCGTACAGGGCATCGCCCGTGGTGCGGGCATTGGGAAGGAATGTGTTGTTGCCCTCATCATTGAAGGCATTGAAGCGGCTGTTGCTGCGCTGAAACCCGATGGTGCCCCGTGTTGCCCCGAAGGTGCGTGTGATGCCTTCCAGTCGTAGTTCATCACCCTTGTTGCGGAAGGTGACTTCGGGAACGATGCCACCGCCTTCGTTCACCCATTCGGAATGGCGATAGCGGCTGTTGACGGCATCCAGATCGACGGACTGGAAGAAACCAGACAGGTTCAGACGGCCTTTGAATTCCGTGCGGTCCTGCTTCAGGTCGATGCGCGGTTGTTCGTCGCTGGCTGCGTTGCCGATGCCGTAATTGTTGTTTAACTGCTGCACGCTGATGCCTGCGTATCCCCAGCTACCGCGCAATGCGCCACCGATGGCTCCACCGTCTGTCCTGGCGCTGCTGTTGGGCAGTTTGCCCGAGCGATTGGGGGCTGTGGGGTCGCCACTTTCATCACGGAAACGCTGCAATCCGTTGGCGGAGAAAAACTCACCGGGCACTTTCACATCGCCGGTGCGGATATCGAAAGCATCAACGCTGAGGGCAAAGTTGTCGCGACCGACGGCGTAGTGGGCTGCAGCCGTGTCTTGCGCGCTGCCCAAACGGCCCGAGAAACGCGCCTCGCCGTGTTCTCCGTTGCCGATGGCAACTGGTGTCCGGTCGTCGATCACGTTGACGGCGCCACCGATGGCATTGCCGCCGTAGCGCAGCGTGGCTGAGCCGCGCAGCACTTCGATGCGGTCGGCAAAAATGGGGTTGATGGCCACCACGTGGTCTTCGCTGCTGTTGGATGCGTCAAAGACGGAAGAGCCGTTGTTGAGGATTTTCACGCGGTCGTTGGACAGGCCGCGAATGATGGGACGTCCGGCATTCGGACCGTGCCCTGACGTGGTGATGCCGGTTTCCTGTTCAAGCAGCGTGCCCAGATTGGCATCCATTTTCGACTGCAATTCATTGCGCTGCAGGATGAGCGTGGGCGCTACCTGGGTTTGCAGTGTTTCGCGGAAGGGGCTGGAGGAGATGGTGATGTCGTCCAGATTTTTTGAATGGTGCTGAGCCAGAGCCGTTGTGCCGGCAGTCATGGCAGCCCATGCTGCGCAGACGGATGTGCGCAGGGCATTGCGCACGAAAATCGGCTTTGTCTGGTGCGCCTGACTGGCCGCGTGTTGGAAATGGAAGGCTTGCTTGCGTGGAGATCTGGATATTTTTTGCATGATGACACTGTCTGAAAAAGCGTGACCGACCGCATGGAGCGGTCATGGTTAAATCCGAGCGGAAATGCGCAACACACGACTGTGTATGAGGCACGCGCTGCGGAAGGCTTGAGAATCAGGACAGTGCAATGGGCGGACCGCGAGCGGGCGGGCCGAATAGTTGGAAGGTGGATATGCGCTCAGGCGCTGCTGTTGCCAGACGCTGAGGCTGGAACACCGGCGGCAGCACACTCGGTATTTGGGATGCGGCGGTGGGTGGCTCAAGGAGATGATCGAGCAACTGGCAACCGATGGAGCCTTCGATCGCACCAAAGAGTGTGTCGTGCAGATTGTGGTTTGGAGCAATGACAACCGGATCGGCAAGCAATTTTTGCCGGATGTGCAGGTCATCGTATTGATGACCGGGGGTCTGGCTTACCTTGCGGATCTCGGGATGTGCGGACGGCGCGCTGCCCCGATGCACACCTGCAACGGTCTGCATGAACAGCAGGGCAAGCAACAGAAAGAATACGGAAAGCCGTTCAGTCACCGTACATCTTTTGCTTCAGTTCGCGGCGCTGCTGCGCCTCCAGCGACAGCGTCGCCGTAGGGCGTGCCAACAGGCGCGGAATGCCGATGGGGTCACCGGTTTCTTCACACCAGCCGTAGTCATTGGCTTCGATGCGGGCGAGCGCCTGCTGCACTTTTTTCAGCAACTTGCGTTCGCGGTCGCGCGTGCGCAGTTCCAGCGCATGCTCTTCCTCGATGGTGGCACGATCTGCCGGATCGGGCACGATGACCGTCTCACGCAGGTGCTCGGTGGTTTCGCCGGCGTTGGAGAGCAGCTCTTTTTCCATGTCTTGCAGACGCTGGCGGAAAAATGCGAGCTGCGCATCGTTCATGTAATCATCGTCGCTCATCGCAAGCAATTGTGCTTCCGAGATGACTGCTTTGGTTGCGGCTGTCATGACAAGCCTCCTGTTCCCTCTAGGTCTTCATACGGGCTGGGTTATCGGGTCAGACACTTGGTCAGACCCTTGATGAACAGCTCTTTTGGCAATTTTCTGCCAATAAATACCATTTTTGTAGATTTTTTATCTTCGGGAGCCCATTTACGACCCAGGTCGGCCCCCATGAGCATGTGAACGCCCTGGAACAGCATGCGACGATCACTGCCTTTTATGTACAGAATACCTTTGTACCGCAACATGTCGCCGCCGTAAACCTGCGAAATGGCGCCCATGAACTCTTCGAACTGCACGGAATCGAAAGGTCTGTCGGATTTGAACACAAAGGAGCTGATCTCGTCATTGTGCGTGTGATGATCCTCTTCGAGGAAGTCAGGCGCAATATCGAGAACGGAGTTGAGATTAAAGCCGCGGATGTCCAGTATCTGTGCGATGGGCGCCTGACCGTGGTCGGAAATGAAAATATCGGCGCGCGCATTCATCTGCACCAGACGGGCCCGGATGGCAGCGATCTCTTCAGGCGTGCACAGGTCCGTCTTGGACAATAGAAGACGGTCGGCAAAGCCCACTTGCTGCTGGATTTCGCGGTGTTCGTCGAGTTGCTGCATGCCATGTTTGGCATCCACCACGGTAATGATGGCGTCCAGGAGGTAGTTCTCGGCCACGTCGTCGTCGGCAAAGAATGTCTGAGCCACAGGTCCGGGGTCTGCCATGCCGGTGGTTTCGATGACCACCCGGTCAAACTTGATTTCGCCGGCTGCGCGCCGCTGCGCCAGATTGCCCATGATGCGCACCAGATCTCCACGCACGGTGCAGCACAGGCAACCGTTGTTCATTTCGACGACGTTTTCCTGCTCGTTTTGCAGCAGCAGGTCATTGTCCACCCCTTCTTCGCCAAACTCGTTTTCGATGACGGCGATGCGCTGACCGTGATTCTCTTTGAGAATGCGGTTGAGCAGCGTGGTTTTGCCGCTTCCCAGAAAACCGGTGAGTATGGTGACGGGAATGAGCAGGGATGGATTGCGGGTCATGGTGAGACCGAACTAAAAATGGCGGGCATTACACCACGATGTGGGGACGAAAAGCAATGATTCAAGTGGGGGTGATGAAAAAGTGACGAGTGGCCGAGTGACGAGTGACGAGTGACGAGTAGGTGCTGTGGAGTTTCGGTCGATCCAATGACAGAGCCCCGATATGATTTGGGGGGTGAAAATCTTCACTCGGTCACTCGGTCACTCGGTCACTCGGTCACTCG
>SXZD01000264.1 GCA_005788065.1 Burkholderiales bacterium | reverse complement strand
GCATTGTGCTGGTGACGGGGCCGACCGGATCCGGTAAGACCACCACGCTGTATGCCGCGCTGTCGCGCATCGATTCGACCACCACCAACATCATGACGGTGGAGGACCCGGTGGAATACGATCTGCCCGGCATCAGCCAGACGCCGGTGAACAGCAAGATCGACATGAGTTTCGCGCGTGCGCTACGTGCCATTCTGCGTCAGGACCCGGACGTCATCATGATCGGTGAAATCCGTGACCTCGAAACCGCGCAGATCGCCGTACAGGCCTCCCTGACCGGCCATCTGGTGCTGGCAACCCTGCACACCAACGACGCCGCAAGTGCCGTTACGCGACTGATTGACATGGGTGTTGAGCCTTTTCTGCTGTCATCAAGCCTCTTGGGTGTTCTGGGGCAGCGGCTGGTGCGTCAGTTGTGCCCGCATTGCCGCCGTCAAGACCAACATGGCAAATGGCATCCGGTGGGCTGCGACAGTTGCAGCTACACAGGCTATTCGGGCCGCACAGGCATCTATGAACTGCTGTCGGTTAACGATGCGCTGCGCGACATGATCCACGAGCGCGCTGCAGAGGCGGCCATCCGCAATGCGGCACTGGCTGCGGGTATGCGGCAGATGCGTCAGGATGGCGAACGCTGGCTGGCTGCCGGCATTACCAGCGAAGAGGAAATCCTTCGCGCCACGCGCGATTGAAGGACGACATGAACAATTCGCAACACGTCATGCCGACCATTCCGCTCATGCCACTCTCGCGGCAGGTCTGAACACAGATGACTGCATTCCGCTATCAGGCCCAAAACGCAGACGGCAGCCAGTCCTCTGGCATTCTGGAGGCCGACTCCGCACGTCAGGTGCGGCAGCAATTGCGCAATCAGGGACTGACACCCGTCAGCATTGAGCCCGTGGAGCAAAGCCGTGAGAAGTCGCGCCGCTGGCTGGGCGGAGAATTGTCCGGGGCAGAGGTGGTATTGCTGACCAGACAGCTTGCCAGTTTGCTGCAGGCCCGCTTGCCGCTGGCCCGTGCACTTAGCGCGCTGGTTGAACAGGCAGAGAAACCGCTGATGCGGGACCGGCTGGCAGCCATCCGTGCAGATGTGGTGGCGGGCACGCCGCTGTCGCAGGCCTTCGCGCGATTTCCGGGTGCGTTTTCTGAAATGTTCATCGCCACGGTCGCAGCCGGAGAAAGCACGGGCGAACTGGGCCGCGTGATGAACCGTCTGGCTGACGCACTGGAAGCGCGGCAGGCCTTGGCGCAAAAGGTATCGGCTGCCTTCATCTATCCTGCGGTGGTGACCGTTGTAGCGCTTATGGTGGTGGTGGGCTTGCTGACCTATGTGGTACCGCAGGTGGTCTCGGTATTCGAATCGAGCAAGCAGGCTTTGCCGATGCTGACGGTCATCATGATCTGGCTGTCTGACGGATTGCGCGATTGGGGTTGGCTGCTGGCCATTCTGCTGGCGGCGGGCATCTGGCTTTCGCGCCGGCTGCTCAAGCAGGACGGGCCGCGGCAATGGTTTGATGAGCGCGTGCTCGAACTGCCCTTGGTGGGCAACTATGTACGCGCAGTCAACACGGCGCGGCTTGCCTCGACACTGGCGATTCTGGTGGGCAGTGGTGTGCCTATCATCAAGTCGCTGAATGCGGCAGCGCGCACCATTGGCAACCGCGCATTGCAATTGGCGATGGACGATGTGCAGGTGAGAGTGCGGGAGGGTGTTTCGCTGTCCAAGGCGCTGGAGAGCAGCAAACTGTTTCCGCCGGTGCTGGTGCATCTGGTGGCCAGTGGCGAGGCAACGGGCGAGCTGTCGCAGATGCTGGACCGGGCTGCTCAGTCGCAGACGTCGGAGGTTGAACGCAAAACGATGTGGCTGACCAGTCTGCTGGAACCGGCGCTCATTCTGGTGATGGGCTTAATCGTGTTGTTGATCGTGCTGGCGGTGATGCTGCCGATCATCGAGGTGAATCAGCTGATTCGGTGATATCAAGCGTTCACCAAGTAGCCGCCTTCCCATCGCGCTGCACCGGCCTTCACCAACGCATCAGCCACCTTGTCAGCAACGTCCAACAGATCGGTCTGCGCAGGCAACACCTGCGCAGCCAAGCGTTCAATTGCCCCAAAGCGCGCATAGCGTTGGCGATACTCACTCCACGGCAGGCGCTGCCACTCCAGCAGATTGAATTTCATCAGCACACGGAAAGTATTGTGCAGCGTGCGCTCCGGCTTCTCGATGAAAGACGCAATGCGCGAGCGCGCCACATCCAGCGCCCGGTTCACCTCTGTGAAAACCGATCCGTGCCCGGGTATGACAATGCGAACGCCCAGAGACTCGATCAGATCGAGTGTGCGGCACTGATCGCCAATCGCATCAAAGCCCTCGATGAGGGGAAACAGCGCACCGAAACCGTTTTCCCAAAGCGCATCGGCGGAAAACAGAATGCGATGCTCATCATTGAAAAAAATGACCGAGTGGTTGTCGTGTCCCGGCGATGCGATGGTGCGCCACTCCAGGCCACCCCATTGCAGTATGTCGCCATCGCCGTGCACCGCAGTGTGCGAAAAGGCTGGGCAGGTCTGACCCACACTGCCATAACTGTCCTGCGTCTGCGGGTCATCAAGGATGTGAGTCTTTTCGCCCTGCGCCTGCGGGTCGGCACCTGCGGCCGATTGCGGAATTGAAATGGTGATGCCGGCATAGTGCTGCGCCAACCAGGCATTGCCACCACAATGGTCTGAATGCAGATGCGTGTTGTATAGCGCATCGACACGCTGCTCACCGATGAGGCTATGCAAGGCTGCCTGCAGCAAATGCGTGTGCGTGTGGTAGCCGCTGTCAATCAGGGTAATACGATTTTCATCGAAGGCAACCACCGTGTTGGCTGATAACCAGCCACGCTCTATCACGCGCAAAGTATCGGGCAAAGCATTTGCAGCGGTATTCATGATTGCGACTGCCGCTTGGCTATTGCTGCGCTGACGCTTATGGTGGCTACTGTGTCCAACACTGCCTGCGGAAGCGCAGGCGGCGTGCAGCCAACAGCCTGCGCACGCGCCTGCAAGGTTTGCCATACGGTCAGACGCTGCATATCGGGCAGCGTGCCCCACGCCACAATTTCATCGATGGAACGGTAGCAGCCCTCACAGATACCCTGCGATGCAGCCGCCTGCACATCGCCACAGCGCTTGGCCAAGCCAACACTCATACGACACACCGAAATGCAAGGCGATGGAATATTCATGAGACTCACGCACACGCTTTCTGATACAGCGCACGCCCCGCACGGCTTGCGGTGGGTCGCCCGAGCTGCTCGCTGATCCAGTGACCGGTTTGCACGACAGCCGCGGTATCGATACCGGTTTTCAACCCCAGTCCGTCCATGAGGTAGAGAAGATCTTCCGAAGCGACATTGCCGGTCGCGCCCTTCGCATACGGACATCCGCCAAGCCCGGCAACCGAGCTGTGAAAGATGCGGACACCCGCATCAAGGCTAGCCATGATATTGGCAATCGCCTGACCATACGTGTCATGAAAATGCCCGGCAATGCGCCGCAGGTCAACCGTCTGTCCGATGGTCTTCATGAGTTGTTTGGCATGCCCGGCCGTGCCCACCCCAATGGTGTCAGCAATGTCGTATTCATCCACCGACAAGTGCGCGAGTTTGTCGATCACCTTCATCACATCCGCAATGCGAACCTCACCCTGATACGGACATCCCATGCAACATGAAATGGATGCGCGGATGCGCAGACCTTTTTCACGGGCGAGTTTGACCACCGGGTCAAAGCGGGCGATGGATTCATCGATGGAGCAATTGATGTTCTTCTGCGCAAACGCTTCGGAGGCTGCCGTGAAGATGACGATCTCTTCCGTGCGCGTCTGCAAGGCCGCTTCCAGACCCTTGAGGTTCGGTACCAATGCGGACAGCGTGGCATACTCCGGCTTTTTCAATGCCTTGAGCACATCCGCACCATCTGCCATTTGCGGTACCCACTTGGGACTGACGAAAGACGCCACCTCCACATTCGGAAAACCCGCATCCAGCAGGCGCTGAGCCAGTTCCGCCTTGATGACGGTGGGCACATGCTGCTTTTCATTTTGCAGACCATCGCGGGGTCCGACCTCTACAATCTTCACATCAGTCTTGGCGTCCATCACTTTACGTCCCAATGTGCCGCAGTTTCATTCCAGTTCCAGCAAGGCATCACCCTCGGATACGCTGTCGCCGGCTGCAAATGCACAACGTGCCACAACGCCGTCACGCGATGCAGTAACCGGGTGTTCCATTTTCATCGCTTCCATCACCAGCAAGGCT
>SXZD01000263.1 GCA_005788065.1 Burkholderiales bacterium | reverse complement strand
ATGGTTGGCATTGATGGCGCCAACCACTTGCAGGGGTTTTTCTGTGGCGACTGCATCGCGGAAGCGTGCGCCGGCGGATTGACTGGAACTCATCCCGGTTCTCCTGTGTTGGGTTTGCGGGTGAGTTAGCGAAAGGTGTGCCAGCTGCCTGCGCGGCCCCTTGGAATTATTGCAAGCCATTGAATTTTTGTGGTTTTTCTGGTCATCGGGCCGTTCTTCAGACTGCCGACAACGATATGTCGATGCGTTGTTTGTGTCTCATCAATTGAAACATTGAAACACGTGTGCGTTAAAGCACTCGCCCGCGGTCAATGAGAGTCTATGTCGATCCATTCTGAGATGGCTTTGCGAATCAGTGCGTTTCGACTTTCGGCGATTCCCGTTAACTTGCTCCGCTTTTACGCTTGCCTCTGTGATCGCCATTTGTTTCAAATCATGCCATAATGAAACAAATATGAAACACTAGTTCCACCATGAAACCCACCATCGTCGCTTTCAGCATCAGTACGCTCGAACCGGTTCTGCGTGAGGTTTCGCTCGACCTGCTACCCGAGGCCGATATCGAAATTGTCCCCAAGGCCTACGAAGACGCGCTGGTCTATGCCCAGAGACGCCATCAGGCCGGCACGGCCGACGTGTTCATCGCGGCGGGCTCCAATGGCGCCTATCTCAAAGACCAGTTGAATGCGCCCTTGGTGCTGATTACCGTGGACGGCTTTGACCTGATGCGCTGCCTCGCTGACGCACGCGGCATATCCAGCCGTGTGGGGCTGGTTACGTACGCAAAGCCGTATATCGAGGTTGAAGCGCTTGCGCAGGCTTATCACATTCCGTTGCAGACCCGCACCTACCGCACGCCGGATGAGGCCCGCATCGCCGTGCGTGAACTGGTGGCCGAGCAATGTGAAGTCATCGTAGGTCCCGGCTTGGTCAACGGGCTTGCAGCGGAATATGGTGTTGAACACCTGTTGAGTTATTCGCAGGGTTCTGTGCGCCGCGCATTCTCAGAGGCTATCCGTCTTGGAAAATTGCAGCGCAATGTGGCTTCCGCTGGCGCACCCATCAAAAACGCGCAAAAGCCGCGCCAGTCTGCCGAAACGCTGTTGGGCCAATCCAGGGCCATGCAAGAGGTTCGGCAACTCATCCAATGGTATGCGCCCACCGATGGCAGTGTATTCATACAGGGTCAAACCGGCACAGGCAAAGAGTTGGTGGCGCAGGCCATTCATGCGCAAAGCGGACGGTCGGGCCGGCCGTTTATCGCTCTGAATTGCGCTGCATTGACTGAATCGCTGTTGGAAAGCGAACTGTTCGGCTACGAGGAGGGTGCGTTTTCCGGGGCGGTGAAAGGCGGGCGGGCGGGTATCTTTGAAGCGGGCCATATGGGAACGGTGTTCCTCGATGAAATTGGAGACATGCCGCTGAATTTCCAGTCGCGTCTTTTGCGAGTACTGGAAGAGCGTGCCGTGAGGCGAGTAGGCTCAACGCGCGTACGCGAGGCGCAGTTTCGCCTGATCACGGCCACTCACGTCAACTTGCGTGAACGCATGCTGGCCGGGCAGTTTCGTGAAGACCTGTATTATCGGATCAACGAACTGCGGCTTCAGTTACCTGAGTTAAACCAACGCAAGGAAGACTTGGGCTTGCTGGCTGAGTATTTCTTGCTGACTGCCGACACAACGCTAGATGCGCAACGTCGCCGCTTGTTTGTAGAACAGGCCTTACCATTGTTTGAAAGATACATCTGGCCGGGAAACGTTCGAGAATTGCGGCAGTTGTGCAAGCGTGCCGCCGTGTTTCTCCGACAGTCGCAGCCGGTATCCCTTAGACAGATCCTGAAGTGGTTGCCCGAGCTTGAACTGGACATGCGTAACATGGGGCGTGATATGGACGCTGGCCTCACAACGGGCAAGACAAGCGAGCATTCGCGTACCCCTCCAGCTTCAGAATCGCTGCGTCGCAATATCACCGATCGGCACACCGACAACGCGACGCCAGCACGGCAGACTAGCGCAACAACAGTCAGAAAATCCAAGCCACGCAAGCATCTCACAGCGACTGCAGTCAGCGCCGCATTGAACAACAATGGTGGAAACGTATCTGCGGCTGCGCAGGAATTGGGCGTAGGCCGCACCACTTTGTGGCGACTGATGAAACGTTTGTCGGGTTAAGCATGCCCACCGTATCGTGATTGCCTAGCAGCAGCGCGGCAGCGTGCACCGCACGCATTATTTGTTACCCCGAATTTAACGCACCAAAAAGCGAACCAAGCCACATCCTGCGGCAACTCAACAGAAGAGACGTCAAAATGTTGAGGTGTTTCATGGTGTCTGTGACTGGAAAAAATGTCGGACCCACGTCGTTGCGTAGTTCTTCATATCCGGTGGAGGAATCTTCGACTGGCGTGTTGCTTCCGCGGACACCAGCCGTGTTCTCACGCTTTGCCACCTCGGCTCAAAGGAATACGCAAGTACCGCTTCGCAGCATGAACAGTGGCGGTGTTGCGCATGCGGCCGTACGAAGCATCCTGCGTGCAGTCGCAACGAAAATGACGACAATCGGTAACAGGCTGACAGCCGATCGCGATGCCGACATCTCCGATGCACTCGATCACTGGAAAGTAAGGCAAGTACTCGTCAAAACACACCAGAGCAGGGATGTTTCAAAAACCGCAGTGCACACGCAGCCAGTTTGCATTGCAGACCCAACAGCGACTCAGGCTGGCGATGGGGAAGTGGCTCCGGAACAAGATCGTGCCGATATAGTAGCCCGAAACGCTGCGGCGCGGGCACTCGCCAGCGGAGCAAAATGGCTCAAGCGCGCAGACCGACCCGCTTATCGCAGAATATTCAGTAAAACACCGTTTCATGGATTCTCACGCTTGCCGGCTGAGCTCAGGGGCACGCACCGTGAAATGGCGACCCACTCAAACGGAATCTCTGAATCAAGCGCTGCAGAGTCTGTCGTTGGTGACAACAACGCAAACGCCTTAACTTCTGCTGACGTCGATCTGCCTGTGAACAAACTGCAACATGACAATGCGCGAAATCCTGCAGACAGCAAACCTTCGCGCCAGTTGCAGAAGGTTTTCTTTTTGATAGACAAGATGCAGCGTGTTGACCGGATTTCACTACAGCGTGGGCATCACTCGGGGGTTCACTCCGGGGGGCTGACCGATGTGCTATCCGGGGCAGCCTCCGCATTCCTTGCGCGCATAGGCATACATGCAGGAATTGCCATGCAACGCAGCCGTCAATTTTCACTGTACTTGAACGAATCGTGGCTTGAGATGCAATTTAACACGATAGAGGGTACGGAAGCGGAGTTGGGAGTTGCTGTCGGACTTGGCGTTGCAGATGCCGGTGCGCTGGAAGACGTACATATTCGGGCAGGTGCAACAGTGCGTGCTGATGCTTTGTCGGTACAAAAAGAGCGGATCAAGGGCATTGTCATCCGCATTCCATGCAAATGGGAAAACAATCCTGGAGTCGAATACGATGCGCGCGTACACAAAGCAAAAGAGACAGCCAAGAAAATTCTGTTGTTGTTGCAACAAAGTGGGCGCGAGTGTGACAAACCGGATGGACATCGCATCCTTCACAAGCTCGCCAACGATCCTGAATTTTCAGAAGTCAGCATTCAACCGGTCAATCGATCCACCCGTCAGCGCAGCAGTTCAAAGTTGAGTCTTGATGTTGGCTTTGCCATCCGTGCGAGCCGGGCGTTGTTTACAGGCGTGATGGCTCGCCTTGGCTTGGAACGTGTCTGGAAAGAGCGGCACCTGCACGAAGATCCGTCATTGAAAATCATCAAAGAAGGCAAGAGCGTGCTTGCCAGTGTGGGCGGCGCTGCAGGCCTGAGTGTCGGTGACGCCAATACCGTTTTTGCACCATTTGAAGCCTTTGGCGGCGTTCAAGGTGCATTGGCAAGAGATGAGGAAGGTTTGCACTACAGGGTCGTGGATGGAAGCATCTCACCCTGGTCGTTTCGCGAGGTGGCGTTTTCTGATGCGCAGTCGCTAAGCGCTTATGTCAAGCGATGGTGTGAGGTACACGGCAGACAGGCCTGTCAAAACGCCAACAACAAGCTCAGTTACGATGAATGGGAGCGGGATCTGTTCAAACAGTTAGACTTCTGGCAGGACGTACAAAGCCGTGGCAGAGAAGATCACAAAGAATACGACTACACTTATGCAGCCCGATTTCGTTTGACGCCCGATGCTGTGGGGCATTTGAACGTACTTAACGGCAGAGAAGTGCAAGTGCTGGCAACCGTAGACTGTTTGTACAATGCGTATCAGAAAAGCCGACAGGATAAGTCCAGTCCACGGCTGTTATCCCTGCCAGCTGACCAACGCATTTCAGAGTACAAGCGCTTTCAAGCAATTGAATTGAAGAACAGTCTGGCGCTCATCGATGCACTTTCACGGCTGCGTCAATTACGCGCAGAGCGAGCCGAACTGTTACGCTCGATCGACAGCTTTGGCCCCCCGGTTTTGTATTCATACAAAAATGCGGGCCACAAGGAAATACTAGGGCTCAGGATGTTGGCAGGGATCTTTGCGCGTACCACGGTGATTCGCCGGGATACGTCAACCGTGATGAAGGGGCAGACCTTACAGGCTTATATTAACAAGCGGGCGGCTCTCACTGATGTATCAGCAAAAGTTTGACCCTACGTGGTATTTACAGTCGGGGTTTGCGATGTAACGCGCACTGTCATCAGTGTTCAGGCAAGTGTCGGCACCACTGTGCAACCGTTTCTGGCAGGGCAACACCGTAAACATCACAACCGCAATTGAAAGCCGACCGTACTATCTGCCAGTAATACCTGAAGCTGGCGCGGTCATGTAATTGACCCTCATGCTCGATAGGCCCCCAAGAGGCGTTGGCTGCTTTCTCCAGAATGGCGCAGCTTTTTTGTACGAGATGGATATCCGGAGCGAAGGCTTGCACGATGACCGGTATCTGTTCCGGATGTATGCTCCACATGCGCGTAAAACCGAATTCATTGCGCGCGCGCATGGCGTCTGAGCGCACTTGCTGCATGTCCTTGAACTGCGTGCACACATTGTGCGAGGGCACTTTACCGAAGCGGTGACAGGCCATGGCAATGTCCACGCGCGCCTTCACCAACAGGGCATGTTCAAACTGGAGCGGACTGCGCATGGCAGACTCAGGTACTGCGCCGTTGAAGTGGCTGACATAATCCATCACGCCGAATGAGAGCGACTCCACCGGCTTAAGCCCGGCAATTTTTTCAACATCGAGTACTGCACCGGGTGTTTCGATCAGCACATGCAGCGCAGGGCTTTTGCTCCAGCCATTCTGTTGGCAGCGATAGTCGATCTCGTACGCCGCATGCGCAACATCTTCGGCATTGTTCGCCTTTGGCAACATGATGTAAGCGATGTTCACATCCGGACTGGCCAACAGGACGTTCAGGTCATCACGGAACGCTGCGTGATCCACATCGTGAATTCGCACACCAAGTCCGCGCTTGTCAGCAGAAAATTGACGACACGCATTCAGTGCCCACTGGGCTGCCCGATTCTCTTCTCCGACTTTTGCGCCGTCCTCCAAATCCAGCGTGATATCGAATACCGGTCCCATTTCCTTGCGAATGGCCAAGGCCTTGGCCAAGAATTTTTCATTGCCCGCATAGTGATCGCACACAGGCAGTTGTGCGGGAACACGCACACCCTCAAACAGGATGTCCTGCGGATGGGGTTTGTCTGGCTGTGATGAGGCGGCGGCAGCGTCGGTCATGGTGAGCTTTCACTCCGTGTGGGGGTCAGGCAAGGCAACAGTGAACTATGGTGGGGGAATCCGCCACTCACTATTTTATGCCAATAGATTATCGCCCATGTATCCTGCTTTTTTTTTCACGTGCGCACTGACTTGTGCAACGCTGGCGCTCGTGCTTCCCGTATCGCCTGCGAGGGCTGAAATCACAGCAGAATCTCCGCAGGTCATCAAGCCCGCGCACAGTACAAGTATGGGGAGTCAGGATGGCCGCACCGTGCTGAAACCCGCCTCAGCCGCGGTTGTGGATCAAAGCCATGGTGCCAGAGGTTTGCTCAAGCCCTTCGAGATTACGCCAGACGACAACCTGCCGGATGACCTGGAGGGTGAATTGCTCCACGGCCTTCTCCGCCGGTCTGCACAATCCGGGCTTGACTGGTATTTCACCAGCCTTGCACTGGCCATTGCGCCAGACGAAACGCTGCTCGAACATCAGCCGCACTTTGAAGCGGCCTTGCGACAACTTGCGGTGGCAGGGCCCATGCCGAAAAAGCCCCCACGAGGTTTGAGACGCATATCCGACAGTCATCAACTGTGGGAATTACAGGCCACATTGCAGTGGGAGTTGAGCTGGGACTGCGCTTTTACAAAGTTTCCCAGGGGTGCGCCGCTGGGTTGGCGACATCTGGACGACTGTGGCCGCATCTGGCGCAACTGGGGCAGGGTGGCGCCCGATTCGCATTGGTCCTTGATAGATACCAGCGACGACCTTAAATCCCTCCGCATACCCGATTCACACGACTCACAGGCCGCTGTTTTTCTGTTCGCGCTTTCGCGCTGGCTTCGGCTGCACGGCGAACCAGCGGGTTCTGCAGCGCAGGCTGCAAATCAAGTACTGATACACGTTGCGGACGAAACAGTGCCACCCTTGTCGAGCACGGCTATCGAATGGCTGAACACCCCGGTCTGGATTTTGCCTGCCGCAGCGTCTGGCGACATGCCAAACGCATTGACGCGCGTTGATCTGATCAAACACATGGTGCGTCACAATCTGCTTAACCACATGCAAGACGGCTTGTTCCGAACCTTCCGCCACAATCGACATCCGCAGGGCGGTATGTGGGATGTGCAATACCTCATGGACAACATCGAATGTCAGGCCGCGCTGCGGTTGCTCATTCCTGTTTTTGATGCGGCGGGGCACACGGCATTTGCGGACGTCCTGCGTCGTTATGATTCCGATCTGTCGCTGGCGCTTGATCAACTGGTGAGCCAGCAGGCTTCTGCACCTGCACAGTGGAGGCGATGGGCGCGTCAGGGCGATTGGCCCTCTCACGGTTCGCAGGGTGGTGAGTTGGCTTTTTATCCGTACATTGCGGGGCAATATTGGGAAGGTCTTTTTGAGGCGACACCTTCGGAGAAAATCCAACAGCGTTGGACATCACTGGAGCCCCATCTAGGGTCTTACAGCGACTGGTGGCGCCATCGTTTTCTGCATTTGGGGGCGGGGCTTCCCGCGTATCTTGCGCGCATGCGGCAGATGCCGAACGGTGCTGCGGATGTGTCCCCCGCGCTGTTGAAGCACGCTAAAGAATTGCGACCCGACAATGCGCTCATCAGCGACTTTGTTGCGGCCTGGCAGATTCAGCGGCTGATGGCGAGGTAACGGCGAAGCAAAGCTTACGGGTAATGGCTAGGCAAAGCTTACGGGTAGCGACGTAGAAAAAAATAACGGGTGCGATTTTTATCGACACCCGTCATCTTTGTGCGCGTCACTCGTCACTCGTCACTCGTCACTCGTCACTCGTCACTCGTCACTCGTCACTCGTCACTCGTGACGCCAGCGCTCATCCCAGCAGATGCTTGATGCCTTCGCGCTCTTCTTCCAGTTCCTTCAGCGTGATGTTGATACGCTCTTGTGAGAACTCGTCGATGGGCAGACCCTGCACGATGGTGTACTTGCCGTTTTCGCAGGTAACTGGATAGCCGAACATGACATCTTTCGGAATGCCGTAGGAGCCGTCAGACGGAATGCCCATGGTGGTCCATTTGCCGTTGGTGCCCAGCACCCAGTCACGCACGTGGTCGATGGCTGCGTTGGCGGCGGAAGCGGCTGATGACAGGCCACGCGCCTCAATGATGGCGGCACCGCGCTTGCCAACGGTGGGCAGGAACACGTCGCGGTTCCACACCTGGTCGTTGATCATGTCTTTGACAGACGCGCCATCGATGGTGGCGAAGCGATAGTCAGCGTACATCGTGGGCGAGTGGTTGCCCCACACGCATAGCTTTTCGATGCTGGACACCGGTTTGCCCGTCTTGGCTGCAACCTGTGACAGGGCGCGGTTGTGATCCAGACGCAACATGGCGGTGAAGCAGGAGGGGGAGAGGTCCGGGGCGGACTTCATGGCGATGTAAGCGTTGGTGTTGGCGGGATTGCCAACGACCAGCACCTTGACATTGCGGGATGCATGGTCGTTCAGTGCCTTGCCCTGAACGGTGAAGATGGCGCCGTTGGCTTCCAGCAGGTCTTTGCGCTCCATGCCTTTGCTGCGGGGGCGCGCACCTACCAGGAGCGCGACGTCTGCATCCTTGAACGCGACATTGGGGTCGTCAGTTATGACAACACCGGCCAGCAGCGGGAATGCGCAGTCTTCCAGTTCCATGACCACGCCCTTGACGGCGGGCAGGGCGGGGGTGATGTCCAGCAGTTGCAGGATGACAGGCTGGTCTTTGCCAAGCATGTCGCCATTGGCGATGCGGAACAGCAGGCTGTAGCCAATCTGGCCGGCCGCGCCGGTAACGGCGACGCGCATTGCGGGTTTGGTCATGGATATCTCCAGTGAAGTTTGCAAAATCAACAGAACCTGAAAAAACCGTGGAATTTTAATCCCAATTGCAGCTGCGTTGGGGCGTTCACGCAGAAAAGTTCAATTTTTATCCGGATACCTTACTCATATCTTATATAAGACATAGGAGTTGGTGTATGATGTGAAACATAACCACTGTGATGTCATTGTTGTATTCAGCATGGTGCAATCTCCCACTTTCAGCCCGCTGTACCAGCAGATCAAATCATTGATCATGCGCAGCCTCGAACAGGGCGAATGGAAACCCGGCGAGCTCATTCCTTCGGAAGTTGAGCTCTCCCAGCGCTTCGGCGTCAGCCAAGGCACCGTGCGCAAGGCAGTCGACGAGCTTTCCCAAGACAACCTTCTGATCCGCCGGCAGGGCAAGGGCACGTTTGTGGCCACCCACAACGAAGCCAAGGCGCATTTCCGTTTTTTGCGTCTGGCGCCGGAGCAGGGCGGGGAAGTCGACTACCCCGAAAGCCGTGTGCTCGATTGCAAGCGCGTGCGCCTGTCGGCCGATGTGGCGCGGCAATTGGATCTGCGCTCCTCCGAGTCCGGCTACCTCATCACCCGTTTGCTCGCCTTCGGCGGCAAGCCTACTGTGCTGGATGAAATCTGGCTGCCCGGCACGCATTTCAAGGGTTTGTCCCGAGAGATGTTGACCGATTGGTCAGGAACCTTGTACGGCTTTTTTGAGTCCAAATTCGGTATCTGCATGACCTCTGCCAGCGAGCGCATACGTGCCGTTGCTGCCAGTGACGCGCAGGCAGAGCAATTGGGCGTCGCGCATGGTACGCCCCTGTTGTTTGTCGAGCGTCTGTCCAAGGCTTTCAGCGGGCATCCTGTGGAATTGCGCCGTGGCTGGTATGTCACCAGCCATTTCCATTATCGTGCAGAACTGAGCTAGGGGCTTGATCTTGAACAAAGTATTCTCCAGCCCCTCAAGCGGTTATACATCCGGTGCGATTTACGTCACAATAGCGGTCGCGAAAATGACACAAAACGGGTTTTTCATCAGTGAATCAAGCCGTTTTCCCCAGTTTTTGAAACACTTTCTGATGGATTGACATGTCGAACGCAGCTTCCAAGCAAAGGCCGGTCTACCGGAACATTCACGTCACGCAAATTTTGCGCTACCGTCTGCCCCTTGCAGGCCAGCTCTCGATTTTGCACCGTATCAGTGGCGCACTCCTGTTTTTGGCGCTCCCCGTCATCCTGCTGCCCATGTTTGACCGCAGCATCAGTTCGGAGATCAGTTTCGAAGAAATGAAGGGCATCGTCTCTTCCCCCTTCGTCAAGATCGTTCTCCTGGGGCTGATCTGGGCCTACATGCACCACTTCTGCGCAGGCATCCGCTACCTCGTGCTTGACCTGCATATCGGTACAGACAAGGACTCGGCCCGCAAATCCGCCGCCGTGTCGTTTGGCATCAGCCTGGCGCTGACGGCCGTGTTCGGACTCAAACTGTTTGGAGTGTTTTAAATGGCTGGTAACAATATCGGTGCCAAGCGTCTCGTTGTCGGCGCGCACTATGGTCTGAGTGAATGGATTGCCCAGCGCGTAACCGCTGTCATCATGTCGGTCTACACCATTGGCCTTCTGATCGCAGTCTTGTTCACCCCCGATCTCGGTTACGAGAAATGGGTCCGTTTCTTCAATTTCGAAGTGTTCGCACTGCCACTGGGCAAGATTCTCGCTCTGCTGGCCATGTTGTCCCTGTGCTATCACGCCTGGTTCGGCATCCGCGACATCTGGATGGATTACGTAAAGCCCACTGGTGTGCGCTTGGGGCTGCAGGTTTTGACGATACTCTGGCTCGTCGGTTCTGCTGGGTATGCTGCACAAATCCTTTGGAGGGTCTAACAAGTGGTAGGCATCAAGACTTCTCTGCCGCGTCGTCGATTTGACGCGGTGATCGTGGGTGCGGGTGGTGCAGGTATGCGCTGTTCGCTGCAGCTGGCAGAAGCGGGACTCAACGTCGCTGTCGCGCCAGTTCGTGGGCCAGTTCGTGCGACTCTGAGGTCCGCTCGCCACACTCCGCTCCGTCTCGCTATGGCCGATCTCGGCACGGGTATGGTTGTGTGGGTGTTGGTGT
>SXZD01000262.1 GCA_005788065.1 Burkholderiales bacterium | reverse complement strand
GGTCATCGGCTTCATCATGCTCATGGGACTGGTCACCAAAAACGCCATCCTGCTGGTGGACTTCGCCAATCAGGCCACCGTCGGGGGTATCACCATGCGTCAGGCCCTGTTGCAGGCGGCGCAGGTGCGTCTGCGCCCCATCCTGATGACCACCTTGGCCATGGTGTTCGGCATGCTGCCTCTGGCAATCGGCGTGACGGAGGGCTCAGAGCAGCGGGCGCCCATGGCCCACGCGGTCATCGGCGGGGTCATCACCTCCACCCTGCTGACCCTGCTGGTGGTTCCGGTTTTGTGCCTGTTGCTGGAAAACCGGCTGGAACGCCGGCGGGAACGCCAAAAGCAAAAGCTGCGACAAGGCCAATAAGGTCAATCTGGCGCAACAGACAGCGCATCCGGGTTGTCTGAAACCTGATTTCACCACTGGTCAGCGCCCGCCTTTGCTAGAATACCCGCACCGGTCAACTTCCCCTGCCTGCCATGGACTTCGAACAAGCCCGTTTCAACATGGTCGAACAACAGATTCGCCCATGGAATGTGCTGGACCAATCCGTACTGGACCTGTTGTCGCGCGTACGGCGCGAAGACTTTGTCGCCCCCGAATTGCGCGACATGGCTTTCAGCGATCTGGAACTGCCTATCCGCGTCAACGGCCGAAATTCAGGCGAAGTCATGCTGGCTCCCAAGATGGAAGCACGCATGCTGCAGGAACTTGCCCTCAAGCCTCACGACCACGTGCTTGAAATCGGCACCGGCAGCGGCTACATGGCAGCCTTGCTGGCCAGCCGGGCAGAGACGGTGACTACCGTCGAAATCAATGCCGACATCTCAGCATTTGCCAAGGCCAACCTGCAAAAAGCGGGTATTGCCAACGTCAAGCTGATCGTAGGCGACGCTGCAGCCGGGTTCTCCGGTGGTGGCAGCTACGATGCCATCGTGTTGACCGGCGCCGTTCCGGTGCTGGCCGACAGTTTCCGCAAATTGCTGAAAATCGGCGGTCGACTGATGGCCATTGTGGGCGAAGATCCGGTGCAAACCGTGGTGCTGATCACCCGCATCAACGAAAAAGACTACACCGAGAAAAAGCTGTTCGAAGCCCTGACCAAACCGCTGGTCAATGCGCCGCAACCCGAACGCTTCCATTTCTGACCCCGCGCTTCATGCAGTCCATACAGGCGAGCGAACTGGCAGCGTGGATAGAGGACACCGGGCGGGAGCAGCCCCTGCTGCTGGACGTACGCGAAGAGTGGGAGGTGCACACGGCCAGTCTGCCCGGCATCGTTCACATTCCCATGAACAGCATCCCGGACGCACTCGAGCAGCTGCCGCGGGATACCGACATCATCTGCATCTGCCACCACGGCATGCGCAGCATGCAAGTGGCGCGGTTCCTTGAACACCACGGGTTTTCCCGGGTCATCAATCTGAGCGGTGGCATGGACGCCGTCTCGCGCACTGTATATCCTCACATTCCGGTGTATTAACCCTCCGCTTACCCCACACAAGGAGTCCGCATGGGGCTTTCAGCAGCAGCTCTCCCCTTTCGCGCCAGCATGGCCGGTCGCATTGCCATCATATTTGCATTGGCAACGGGTCTGAACGCGCAGACTGCACGGGCAGAAGACCTGACGGACATTTTCCGGCTGGCCAAGGGCAACGATGCAGGCCTGGCGGCTGCGCGGGCGCAGTTGATGGCTGAGCAGCAGAAATATCCGCAAGCACGGGCAGCGCTGTTCCCCGCAATAATTGCAAGCTATCAGAAGCTGGATCAGACGTCTGAATTCAGCTCACAGAGTGCGCCAGCCAGACCACCGGTTGACAGTAAACCGGTTACAAAGTCCATCACCCTGAGCCAACCCTTGCTGCGCTGGCAGGCCTTCGAAACCTTCGAACAAAGCAAACTGCTGGTGGGCAAAGCCGAGCTTGACTATGTGAATGCAGAGCAGGACCTTGCGCTGAAAGTCGCTCAGGCCTATTTCGATATCCTGTCTGCGCGCGACACCATCAGCGTGATCGAACGTCAGAAGGCGGCCATTACCGAACAGTTGGCTGCTGCAAAACGCAATTTTGAAGTGGGCACAGCCACGATCACCGACCAACAGGAAGCACAGGCCCGGTTTGATCTGGCGCTGGCGCAAGAGATTGCAGCCCGCAACGACCTGGAAATCAAGCGCGCCGCCCTGCAAAACCTGATCGGCGGCAATGTACCCTCGTTGGCACCCCTGAAAGCGGGCGCCGTCATGCCCAAACTGGAACCAGCGGATCAGTCGGCCTGGGTGCGCAATGCGAGCGACAGCAACCTGAGCGTGATGAGCATCCGACTGCTCGGTGAGGTGGCTGCGCGCGAAATCCGCAAAGCACGCGCTGGGCATTTACCTACCATCGATCTGGTCGCTTCGCGCAACCAGCAGAACAATTTTGCGTTTGCGGGCGGGGTGGCCAACAGCGAAACGTCGTCGGTCGGTATCCAGATCAACCTCCCCCTGTTCTCCGGTCTGGGAACGCAGGCACGCGTGCAGGAAACCCTGCACCTGCAGGAAAAAGCCAAAGCAGATCTCGAGTCCGCACAGCGCAATGCCGCACAGGTAGCCCGCCAGACACATGCCGGTGTCATGAGCGGTCTTGCGCAGGTCAGCGCCCTGCAAGCGGCTGAGAAATCCAGCCAATTGGCGCTGGAATCCAACAAACTGGGTTATCAGGTGGGCGTACGCATCAATATCGACGTGCTCAACGCCCAGCAGCAACTGAGCAGCACACAGCGTGACCTGGCACGTGCCAAGTACGACACGCTGCTCAACGGTCTGCGGCTGAAAGCCAGCACAGGTTCACTACGCGAAGCCGACCTGTATGAGGTCAGCCAGTTACTCGACGCAGACAATGCCCGTTAAGTTCGCGCAAAAACCGGGACGGCCTTTTGGTCAGGACTGCCCTTTGGGCTGAGCTGAATTACCCTAGGGCTCTGACCTGAACCGCAGAAGCTGGGCGGGCCGGTAATGCCATCAACACCTCCATGGTTCTCTGTGCGGCTCCACGGTGTTCAGCGGCATATCTGCGGGCTGCTTCGCGCAAGACCGCAAAATCTTCCCCGCCGTTCATGCGCTCAAACGCCCAGCGCATGGCCTCCTCGACATCTGTAAAGCGCATGGCCGCTCCCACCGCCAGCGCGTCGTCAGAGGCCTTGGCAAAATTGAAGGTGTGCGGCCCCAGCAATACCGGACAGTCGCAGGCACATGCCTCGATCAGGTTTTGCCCGCCCAGCGGCTGCCATGAACCGCCCATGAACGCTACATCGGCACAGGCATAGTAAGCCGGCATTTCGCCCATCGAATCTCCCATCCAGACAACAGGACGCAGATCGCCAGCAGGCTGTTGCGGATAATCCTGGCTACGACGGCTCACCCAAAACCCTGCCGCTTCAAAATAGCCCGCCACCTCGGCGAAACGCTGCGGATGCCGTGGCACGACGAGCAGGCGGGGCTTTGCTGCAGCCGGTCCGGTCCATTTTGTGATCGCTGTCTGCCACGCCGTGAGCAAACCGGGTTCTTCGCCCTCGCGGGTACTGGCCGCCAGCAGCACCGGCGCTGAACCCCACCGGGTCCGCCATGATTGTCCAAGTGCCAGCAATTCAGGCCGCGGCTGCACATCGAATTTCAGATTGCCCGCCACAGCATCGGCAGAGCGACCCACCCGCTCAAACCAGTCGGCATCCTCGGCTGTCTGCGCCACCACCGCGGCCAGTTGCCCCAAAGCCGGCTTTGAAAGCCGGGGCCACTTGAGCAGCGACTCTCCGGTGTGCGGGGACACGCGGGCGTTGATGAGACTGAGCAACACGCCATGCGCAGGAGCTGCGGCGATCAGGTTGGGCCACAGCTCTGTTTCGACCAGCCAGCCCATCTGCGCGCCCAGTTCGCGATAGAAACGGTTGACCGCAAACGGCAAGTCATACGGCAGATAGACGTGGTGCTTGCGGGGCAGATCACGAAACACCTGCCTGGCGGTCTCGCGACCGGTCGGCGTGGTTGATGTAAAAACCCATTCGGTGCCGGGGTGCGCTTTTTCCCATGCGAGCACGAGGGGTGCAATCGCATGGGTTTCGCCCACTGACACCGCATGCACCCACATGCGCGCAGCACCGGCTGGCGGCAGCCCGGTTGCTCCAAAAAATCGTTGTGCCCAATCACCGCCATATTCGGGCTGTTTGCGCGCCCGCTTGAGCAGATACAGCGGCATGGCGGGATACAGCAAGGCCAGCAAAACGGTGTAAATCAGGCGTGCCAAGCGCTCGGTCAGGCTTTCGCGATACCGCACCGGCAAGCTCATGCGGCACCCACCCCGGTTCGGCCGGGCAGGCGGGCCAACGAGGCCTCCAGTACCTCTCCCACACCCGGCATGGCGCCTGGATCACCCAGACTGATGGCGTGGGGGTTAAAGCGGGGACCATAGCGCCACTGCGGCGTGGCAAAAAACAGGGCGACCAGCGGCAACTCCAGCGCGCCCGACAGGTGCACGAGTCCCGTGTCCACCCCCACCACCAGATCCACCTCTTTGAGCTTGCGCGCCAGATTGCCGAGATTCATTTTGGGCAGCACGCTCACACCGGGCAAACCGGCTGCAATGTCCTCGGCCTGATGGCGCTCGGCATCGCTGCCCCATGGCAACTGAATCAGACACCCCTGTGCCAGCAGGGCCTGTGCCAGCGATCGCCAATAGGCCACCGGCCACGCCTTCTCTGCCCTGGCCGTGGCATGGAAAAACCACACCAGCGGCTGTTCGCCCGCGCCGCGGGGCGGTGCCGGGGGTATGCCAAAGCGCACAAGCGGTTTGAGCGGGTAAGCGAGTAACTGCGAGGTCAACTCGCGCAAACGCTCCACCGCGTGGGCATCACTGCGAAAACGGCCACGCCGGCTGTAGAACAGCGCCGCCAGGGGTTCGCGGGCAGACGTAAATCCCGGGCCCATGCGCGGCCCGGTTGCCGCACAGGCCAGCAATGCACTTTTGATGAGCCCCTGCAGGTCGATCACCGCGTCATAGGGCTGGCCTCTGAGTTGCTCGCGCAGCGCTTTCCACTGCCGCCAGATTTCACCGATACCCTTTTTGCGCCATGACCGCAGATTGACCGCCACAATGGCATTAAGGGCCGGATGCAGACGGACCAGGTCGGCGAACGGCTCTTCCACCATCCAGTCGATGCGGGTTGAAGGAAATGCCTCGGACAGGTCGGACAAAACCGGCAAGGCGTGGATGACATCGCCCATGGATGTGGTTTTGACGATCAAAATGCGCTGCATGCAGGTGCTGTGACCCATGTCGGAATAGTTGGCTTGATTGTACCGAAGGGCAAACAAAGCGCTTTGACTAAACCGGCACTGACGGGTGCGGCTGATACAACTTGTGACAATCCGGCGACATTTCCGGCGTTCCGACAGCGCAAAATTCCAGCAACACACCGTCAACCTTGCAACTTCACCATTCAAAACAGGCAAACTGTCGCCATGGCGGCCATTTTGAAAAGCCGTCGCAACCTGCAAGATGCCGTTTGTTTTCGGAGACAGACAGTTGACCCACAAGCACCGCATGACTGAACCGCCCGATGAGCAGCTCGATGTATCGGCTGTATTCATCACCTGCAATGCGGCCAGCCAACTGGCGCAAGCGCTGGCCAGCGTGCGCTTTTGTCGCGATATCGTGGTGCTCGACTCCGGCAGCACCGACAATACGCGTCAGATCGCAGAGTCACACGGTGCCCGTTTTGCCCATCAGGACTGGCTGGGTTTCGGGCCACAGAAGCAGAAGGCCGTTCAGATGGCCCGATTCGACTGGGTGCTGTGCCTTGACGCAGACGAGCGGGTGAGTCCTGAACTGGCACGCAGCATCTCAGACTGCCTGCGCTCGCCCACCCACACCGCATGGCGCATGCCACGCAGCAATTTTTTCATTGACCGCTATCTGCGCCACGGTGAAGGCTATCCCGACCTCAGTCTGCGCCTGTTTGACCGCCGGCATGCGCGCTGGAGCGACGACGCCGTCCACGAACAGGTACTCACCCAGGGTTCGGTGGGCGTGCTGCAAGGCGACCTGCTGCATCATTCCGCCGAAAGCCTGTCGGTGTATCTGACCAAACAGAACCGCTACACCGACATACAGGCACAAAAACTCGCAGAAAAAGGGAAATTGCCTGGCGCCACCAAGCTGTGGCTCTCACCGCTGGTTCGCTTCATCAAGTTTTATGTGTTCAGGCAGGGCTTTCGCGACGGCTGGCCAGGTTTTACCCACATTGCCATCGGCTGCTTCAACAGCTTCATCAAATATGCGAAGGCCCGGGCACTGCTGAAGGCAAAAGACCCGGACCGGCTGTGAGCCCAAATCGGCTGCCGGGTTATTGCGTTGATGGTTTGAACAACGCCATGGCTGCAGACCCGGGTCTGACTCAGATATCGTAGGCTTCCCCGCCCTGCAGCACCCGGTCCACCATGGAGCGGGTAATGCCAGGTGCAAACAGACTGATGAAGTCATACATCAAGCCGCGCATGAAAACCCCCTGCCGCACGGCCAGACGCGTGGTGTTGTGCCCGAACAGGTGCCCGGCGGGCAATGCGGCCAGCGGCGCGTCTTTCTGGGCATCGAAGGCAATGCCGGCAATAATGCCCACCCCCAGACCCAGCCCTACGTAGGTCTTGATGACGTCCGCATCAATGGCCTCCAGCACAATCTGCGGGTCGATGCCCGCATTGGCAAATGCGTTATCGATTTTTCCCCGCCCGGCAAATGCGCGCTCATATGTGATGAGGGGATGGGTGCCCAAGCGCATGAGGGTGAGCGGTTCGTCGTGAATCGGATGCCCGATGGGCGCCACCACTGTGTGCTCCCATTGGTAGCAGGGAAGCGTCACCATGTCGGCGCTGTCGGCCAGCGCTTCGGTGGCGATGGCAATGTCCGCTTCATCGGTGCGCACCCAGTCCACCAACTGGGAGGGGATGCCCTGCAGCAGCGTCAGCTTCACCGCAGGATAGCGCTGCCGGAAAGCCGCCACCACCGGGGGCAGCGCATAGCGGGCCTGTGTATGGGTGGCCGCAATTCTGAGCTCGCCGCTTTCGCGGGCAGCGAACTCAGCGCCGATACGCTTGAGGTTTTCCAGTTCAGCCAGAATGCGCTCAGCCGATTGCAGCACCAGTTTGCCAGGGGCGGTCAGTTGCTTGATGCGCTTGCCATGGCGCTCGAATATCTGCACCCCCAGCTCATCTTCAAGTTCGATGATGGCTTTGGAAATACCCGGTTGGGATGTGAACAAGGCGCGGGCGGCCTCTGTCAGGCTGAAATTCTGTCGCACCGCCTCGCGGACAAATCGCAACTGGTGAAGGTTCATGGAAGCCGCCGACTTATTCTCAAAAAGAATAATCTAATTCAAAAACTGTTCTTTGTCTTATAAAGACATACCCCTACAATGGCGCCTCGTTCAATATTCCCGGACTGTCTCCATGACCATTGATGCCGCCTATGTTGTCTCGGGCTTGCTCGTCGGTTTGCTCGTCGGCTTGACCGGTGTGGGTGGCGGGTCGCTCATGACCCCCTTGCTGACCGCTGTTTTCGGAATCTCGCCCTCAGTGGCTGTGGGTACCGACCTGGCTTTCGCCGCCATTACCAAAGGCGCCGGCACCGTCGTGCACCGTCTGCGCAAAAGCGTGGACTGGAATATCGTCAAACTCATGTGTCTGGGCAGTGTTCCAGCGTCCATCCTCACCTCTTTCCTGCTCTACGCGCTGGACATTCACAAGGCAGAAAAAGGCAGTACCGTTGATCTGTTCATCCGTTACTCCATCGCCGTGTGCGTTCTGCTCACCGCTGCATCACTCATTTTCAAAAAGCGCATCATTGCGTGGCAACAGGCGCATCCCGGCCGCCAACTTCATGGCCTGAAGCTGACGGCTGCCACCGTGGGTGCAGCCGCCATCATCGGCTTTCTGGTCACCGTCTCGTCCATTGGGGCGGGTGCCATCGGCGCCACGGTGCTCATCATGCTCTACCCGCGCCTGCAGCCATCCGAAGTGGCCGGGACCGACATTGCCTACGCTGTTCCGCTCACAGCCGTCGCGGCCATGGGCCACGTCATTCTGGGTACGCTGAACTGGGGCTTGCTGGCTGCGCTTCTGTTAGGATCCATCCCCGGCATTTCCATCGGCAGCTACCTGAGCCGTTCGGTACCCGAACGCCTGCTGCGCGGCATCCTGGCCACCACGCTTACCGCGGTGGCCGTCAAACTGGTCAGTTAATCCACGCTAAAAACATGTACCGCTACGACGAATACGATCACACCATTACCCTGCAACGGGTGGCGCAATTTACCAACCAGACACAGCGCTTTTTGAGCGGCGAACTGTCAGAGGACGAATTCCGTCCCCTGCGCCTGCAAAATGGCCTGTACCTGCAGCGCCATGCGCCCATGCTGCGCGTGGCCATTCCATATGGCCTGCTGTCCTCCACACAACTGCGCACGCTGGCCGACATCGCTGAAGACTTCGACCGCGGTTACGCACACTTCACCACCCGCCAGAACCTGCAATACAACTGGCCGGAGTTGAAGAATGTGCCCGCCATTCTGGCGCGTCTGGCCGAGGTCGAGATGCACGCCATCCAGACCAG
>SXZD01000261.1 GCA_005788065.1 Burkholderiales bacterium | reverse complement strand
CCATTTGTAGCTGTAGTAGCCCGCGCTATATCCGCCCGAGAAAATATGGGTAAACGTGTTGGGGAAGCGGTTGTAGTCTGGCGGACGAACCACAGCGACTTCATCGCGTACCTCGTCGAGCAGTTGCAGCACGGTTTTGCTGCCATGGGCATCAAAGTCGCTGTGCAGACGCATGTCGAACAGGGAAAACTCGATCTGTCGCAGCATCTGCAGACCACTCTGGAAATTGCGGGCCGCCACCATCTTGTCATAGAGCGCACGGGGCAGGGTCTCGCCCGTGTCGATATGCGCTGTCATGGCAGACAGCACGCTCCACTCCCAGCCGAAGTTCTCCATGAACTGCGAGGGCAGTTCGACCGCGTCCCACTCCACGCCGCTGATGCCGGCCACGCCGGGTTCTTCGATACGCGTGAGCATGTGGTGCAGGCCATGACCAAACTCATGGAAGAGGGTGAGCACGTCATCGTGGGTCAGTGTGGCCGCCTTGCCCCCGACCGGTCGGGGGAAATTGCAGGTGAGATAGGCAACGGGTGTCTGTATGGTGCCTTCCTTGCGTTTGCGGCCACGCGCGTCGTCCATCCAGGCGCCACCGCGTTTGCTGTCGCGCGCATAGGGATCGAGGTAAAAATGCGCGATGGCCTCGCCCTTGCGTCGTACCGTGAAAAACCGCACGTCATCGTGCCACACCGGTGCCACATCTTTTTCGATGCGGACATCAAACAGGGTTTCGGTCAGCTCAAACAAGCCCTTGAGTACGGCAGGTTCCTGAAAATACTGCCGCACTTCATTGTCGGAAAACGCATAGCGCGCCTGGCGTAGCTTCTCCGAGACATAGGCCATATCCCACGGGTTGAGCGTGTCCATGCCCAACTGTGCCTGAGCGAACTCGCGCAGTTCTTTGAGGTCTTTTTCGCCATGCGGGCGCGCCCGTTTGGCCAGATTACGTAAAAACTCGCACACGGACTCCGGTGAGTCTGCCATCTTGGGCACCAGCGATACATCCGCAAAATGGCGATAGCCCAGCATCTGCGCTTCTTCTGCACGCAGTTGCAGTATCTCGCGCATCAGCGGGCCATTGTCCCATTCAGGTTTGCCGAACTCGGAGGCGCGTCGGGCGCTGGCATCGTAGAGGGTGCGTCGCAGCGCCTGATTGTCCGCATATTGCAGCACGGGGAAATAGGAGGGGAACTGCAGCGTGAATTTCCAGCCGTCCACGCCTTCTTTCTGGGCGGCCTCGCGCGCCGCCTGCAGGGCGTCGTCGGGCATGCCAGCCAGTTCAGCCGCGTCGGTGACTACATGGCTCCAGCCATTGGTGGCATCCAGCACATTTTCTGAAAAGCGCGATGACAGGGCCGCCTGCTTTTCCTGGATTTCGGCATAGCGGGGCTTTTGCTCCTCGGGCAGTTCGGCACCGCCCAGTTTGAAGTCGCGCAAAGAATTGGCCAACACGCGCTGACGTGCAGCCGGTGCGTTCTGCATCGCCGGCAGGCTGCTGATTGCACGGTACTTGGCATACAGCGCCTCGCTTTGTCCGATGCGGGTCCAAAACTCGGTCAGGCGGGGCAGGTTTTCGTTGTAGACTTCGCGCAGTTCGGGCGAGTCAGCCACGCTGTGCAGGTGGCTGACGATACCCCACGCCCTCGACAGCAGTTCGTTGGCATCATCCAGTGGTGTAACCACGCTCTCCCACGTGGCCGGTGTCTCAGGTGCGGTGACCCGTACAAAGGCAGTTTCAGCCTGCGCCAGCAGATAGTCGATGGCCGGTGTGACGTGCGCCGGAGTGATGTCGCCAAAGCGGGGCAGTCCCGAGAAGTCGAGCAGCGGGTTGTCCGTCACGCGGCTTGCGGTGGCCTGATCCGTGTCTGTGTTGCGTGTCTCTGCGTTCATGGCGACTGACTCCTTGATGAACCTGCTGTTTCAGATGTTGCGTCAAATGTTGTGTCAGATACTGCGCTCAACCGCTTCCAGTGTATTTTGCAGCAACATGGTAATGGTCATGGGGCCCACACCACCGGGGACCGGCGTGATGAACCCGGCCACCTCTTTGGCCGAATCAAAATCCACATCGCCGCACAGCTTGCCATCGGGCAGGCGGTTGATGCCCACATCAATAATGACAGCGCCCGGCTTGATCATGTCGCCGGTAATCATGCGTGGACGACCGACGGCCACCACCAGGATGTCGGCCCGGCGGCAGTGGGCTGCCAGATCGCGCGTTTTTGAATTGCACAGCGTCACGGTGGCGCCAGCCTGCAGCAGCAGCATGGCTTGCGGCTTGCCCACGATATTGCTGGCGCCGATGACCACCGCTTCGGCGCCGCGCAGCGGTACGCCCGACTTTTCCAGCAGTTTCATGACGCCATACGGCGTGCAGGGGCGAAACAGGGGTGTGCCGGTCATCAGCAGGCCGGCATTGCTGATATGAAAACCATCGACATCTTTTTCCGGTGAGATGGTTTCGATCACGCGGTGCGAATCCATATGTGCGGGCAGGGGTAACTGCACCAGAATGCCATGCACATCGGGTTTGTCGTTGAGCGTGCGCACCAGCTCCAGCAGGTCGGCCTCACGGGTGCTGGCCGGCAATCGGTGCATTTCGGAGTGGAAGCCGGCCTGCTCGCAGGCGGCCACCTTGTTGCGCACATACACCTGCGAGGCAGGGTCTTCTCCGACCAATACCACGGCCAGGCCGGGTTTGTGCCCGCGGGCGGTGAGTGCAGCGGCCTGCTGTGCAATGGCGGCGCGCATGTCCTTGGCCAGTTGGGCGCCGTCGAGTATCTGTGCTGTCATGGGATTTTCGCTAGAGCTGACTTCAATCCCGCATTTTAAGTCATCTGGCCAAGGCAAGCTTCAGCAGATCGGCCACCGTGTTCACATTCAGTTTGTCCATGATGTTGGCGCGGTGAGCTTCAACAGTCTTGATGCTGATGTTCAGGTCATCTGCAATCTGTTTGTTCAGTCGTCCGGCCACGATGCGGTCGAGCACCTGCAACTCGCGTCCGGTCAGACGGGCGAAGCGTTCGCGCACCGCAGCGCTTTTCTGGCGGACAGCATACTGTTCAGCTGACATCACCAGATGCTTGTTGACCAGGTCGCGCACGACGGTTTCGTTGAATGGCTTTTCCAGAAAGTCGACAGCACCCTTTTTCATGGTGGCTACGGCCATGGCCACATCGCCATGCCCGGTGATGAAAATCACCGGCAGTTGTGCGCAGCGTTCCAGCAGTTTTTCCTGCAGTTCCAGGCCGCTCATGCCTGGCATGCGCACATCAAGCAGCAGAACGCAGATCTGGTCCGGATAGAACTGTTCCAGAAAGGCCTCTGCTGACGCAAAGGTTTCGATCTGGTGTCCGTCGGCCTCCAGCAGCCACTGCAGTGATTCGCGCACGGCATCGTCGTCGTCCACGATGTAGATGCGCGGCCGTGGGGGTGGGGGCTCACGGTGTGTTTGCATGGATCGTGTGTACAGGCTCATTCGGGTTCTCTGTTCTGGTTTGATGTATGTCCGCCTGCCAGATGGGCAGTGTGAACTGGAATACCGAACCTTGGGGCAGGTTGGGTAAAATTTCAAGTCGGCTGTCGTGGTACTCAATGATGGATCGGCAAATGTTCAGACCCATACCCATGCCTTCTGTCTTGGTGCTGAAGAAGGGTTCGAACAGTTTGTCACGGATCTCGTCCGGTATGCCGCACCCGTGGTCGCGAACGCTGATGCGCAGGCTGCGGGTATGTTCGTCCCGTTCAACTTCCAGCCTGACTCGCCGCGGACCGCTTCTTGCAGTCACGGTGGCATCCATGGCGTTTTTCAGCAGGTTCAGGATGACTTGCTCAATAAGAATGGGATCCGCAAACACATCTGGTAGCGGGCCTTCGGGCAGACTCAGTTCCAGATGGATGTTGCGGTTGCGCGCATCCATCTCCGCAAATGCGATCGCATCGTCCAGCGTGCGGGACAGTTGCAGCGCTTTGCGGTCTGGGGCCTTGCGCTTGACGAATTCGCGGATGCGACGGATTACATTGCCGGCTCGCAGCGCCTGCTGGGTTGTTTTTTCCAGTACAGGTAGGAGCTCCTCAACGCCCGCTTTACCTGCCTTGATGCGGCTGACGCTGCCCATGCTGTAGTTGCTGAT
>SXZD01000260.1 GCA_005788065.1 Burkholderiales bacterium | reverse complement strand
CCGCGAGAGATGATTTGGGGTGTCCAGTTTGCCCCGGAATCGCTGTCCAGTTTGGGTCGGAATCGCTGTCCAGTTTCAGGCGGAATCAGTGTCCAGTTTCACTGGAATACGCAGAAGATGAGCATTATGGTCAATATGCATCCGAGAAGCGACCCAAGACGGTGACCATCACGGGTGGTTTTTCAGAGGCTCAATTCCGCGAGGCGTGGTTGGCCCGCAGGACTTACGCACTGACGCCAGGACAGCATTTGCGCATCGAACAACTGGCGGATGAATCGCATCCGATGGGAAGTCGCATGAAGTGTGACAGTGCCGCCAAGACGGTACCGATGCGTATTCAAGTCAAAGACCGTGACGGCAAAGAAGGCGATTACACTTACAAGCTTTTTACCAATAGCGGTAATCAGATCGGGTTGGTCAAAGGAAAGTCGGCCAGCTTTGCACTGCCGATTGTTAAAGGTCAGGAGCGTTGGTACTACGTGGCTGTTTTCAATGCGGAGAACAAGAGCAGTGTTGCGTATGCTGCGCCGGTGTGGGTGACAGGGAAGTGAGAATGGCACAGTAACGAGTGGCGAGTGGCGAGTGAGTTGTCACTGCTTCAGATGCGCGCAATCAAATCATGGTCCCGTCAACATAAAACCAGCGATTGTTCTCTCTCACAAATTGGCTGACTTCATGCAGACGCTCAGCCCGCCCGCTGCCGGCGGGCTTGTAGCGGGCCACAAATTCCACGATGGCGTGTGTGTCGTCTTGCAGTTCATGGCGTTTTACGGTGAGGCCAAGCCAGCGGGCCTGGTCGGCATCATTCAAAAAATCTGAACGATCGGGGCGGGTGCTTGCATGCCAAGTTTGCAGCAGGTAATCCGCAAGATTCAGCACGTAGGCGCTGTAGCGGGATTGCATCAATTCTTTGGCCGTTGCTGCACTGTTGCCTGCTTTGTGAAAGCGGCCACAGCACATCTGGTAATTTCCACCGCCGCAGGGGCAGGGTGCTTTTGGGTTGATAACAGTCATTGTGTATTACGCGCCGGATCAGTGAATTGATGCTCTGGATAAGCAGCCTTATTTTTGCATGACGTGGCGCGCTGCCTCTACCAAAAAACCGCTTCGGCTCAGCCCATGGGCTTTTGCATAGTCGTCAATTCTGGCCAGTAGCAGGCGCGGTACGGTGATATTGATTTTCTCGGCAGGCCCGAAGTATTTCTCGACTGGCACATCGACAACAGCCCAGACCCAGCCTTTGTAGTCCGGATTTTTCTGGTGGACGGATAATGGATTGGGCAAGGGTGGGGGGCAGCCGTCCTCCAGCATGATTTCTACGTGCTGTTCGATTGCGTCCCGAATATTGTCGAGTGCTTCGTCGATCGTCTCGCCCGCAGAAAAACATCCCGGCAAATCAGGCACGGCTGCGCCCCACACGCTGCGCTTCGTAGCGGGTTCAATCGCAACAATGAATTTCATGCAGTGCCTCCTTTGTCTGCGATGCCTGCGTGTTTGAGCAACTTGTGCACAAGGCCAGTCCCAAGATCTTTTTTCGGGTGTGGAACACTGATGTGTCCTTTTTTGACCGGGTGAATAAAAATGTGGTGACTGCCTTTTGCCGCACGTAAAGTCCATCCATCACTGGTGAGCAGGCGGATCAGTGTTTTGCTATCAACGGTGGTTATTATACCTACTATATATTGAGTGTGCCAAGAGAAAGGCCATGCAGGGCTGGCAGCCTGTTTCGTTGATGTGTTCGCAAGTGTGGGGCGACTCGAAAGATTCTGAAAATGGTGATGACCATCGGGTGATGCTGCCCGGGTCATCCGATCGATGGGAAATGCAAAAACAGGGTCGTGATTTTTGCAGTGCGGTCAGGATTCTTTTTTAAATAGGCGTCTGTCCCAGATGACAGGCGCAGGCTCCGACAGGAACAACCGTTTGGCATCTGGATGAGCCGGATTCACCAAGGCATTCCATTCAAGCCGGGCCACAACCGAGGGCACCAATAAAATTGCGCTGCGGGCTTCGGCAAGCCAACAGTCGCCATACTCACGTGCAGAGGCGCTATCGTCTGAGTCCCAATCGGCTGGCAGGCAGTCCTCGCTTACCTGTTCCCACGAGACCCGGTCAGGAATCGTTGCGACCACATAGCGGTGGGTGGCGGGAATGCGACCTGTATTGGCATGCGCCAGAATTTCCAGCATGCAGCATGCATAACTGAGTGAACCGTAAATGAGCGCGCGGCCTGGGCTGTTCCAGCGCCCGCCTAACAGCGCTGCTCCCATGCCATCCCACACGGGGTGACGTCCGTCGGCAATCCTGTAGATGCGCATCAGGTGGATATGCCGTAAAACAGGCGCCACAGAATGTCTTCAACTTGACGCGCACCCAGTTCGGTGAGCGAGACTTCCAGCGGGGTGCGGTCGCGCAAAAGAGCGTGCGGTGTGATCAAAAACTGCCGGGCGTCGTCGGCCGAATCAAATACGAAATCGGCGCTGGCAAAGATACGCGCCAACCGTTCAACCCTTTCCGATTCCTCTACCGTGAGCAATTCTCGGCGGCGCTTGTAGGTGGCCTCGGGGATGATGCGGTAGATCAGGCGGTTACGGTCTTCTGCGTTGAGGTAGATGTGCGCTGCGCTGGCTTTTAGCGTGTCTTTGGGCAAGCCTTGGGCCACGCGCTGAGCAAGGTCAGCCAGTTTTTTAGGCCGTGGGCTAAGCGCCATGACGTCCGCAATTTTTTCCGGGCTTACCAGCAACATGGCGGTTGGATTCTTAAATCTTGGTATCAATTGATACTTACTTTACTTTCAAGTGGTGGTGTTGTCAAGTTTGCTGCGGACCATGACACTTCCATGACGTGTCATCCTGACATCAGATTCGAATCCGAGTCATCGCACTGGGAGTACCAAGGGTATCGATGTACTTTCTGGAGCAGTCCACCATGTCAGCCCCTCTGCGCAAACGTACTCGCCTGGCCAAGCGCGCCGGCGTTTCCCGTCGTCTTTTCCTTAAAGGCCTTGGTATCGGTGGCGGCGGTGCCGTCATGCTGGCTGGCTGCGGCAGCGAGAATGGTCCGCTGCAGCCCACAGGCAATAACATCAACCCCAGTGAGGCTGTTGGTTCTTGCGCGGCGTCGGCGGGACCTACCTCGCTGGATGCGGCAACATTTGCCCACGGGGTTGCCACGGGTGACCCCACCCCCAGCGGCATGATTTTCTGGACGCGCGTCAGCGGAGTTTCTGCGCCCACACCTGTGACGCTTGAAATATATCGCGACGAGGCGCTCAAGCAGTTGGACAGTACGCGTTGTGCTACCGCCAGCGAGAATCGGGACTACACCGTCAAAATCGATGTGGAGGGTCTGCAGCCAGCCACCACCTACTGGTACGTTTTCAAGACAGGCGCTGCTCAGTCACGCACCGGGCGCACCCGCACGGCACCGGCCGGGGATGCACAGGCCATCCGCTTTGGTGTGGTGAGCTGTTCCAGCATGGCCCATGGTTTTTTCAACGCATATGCCCAACTGGCCAAGCGCAAGGACATCGACGCCATTCTGCATCTGGGCGATTACATCTACGAATATGGCAATGGCCAGTATGGCGATGTGCGCACCTATGAGCCTGCAACCGAGATTGTGACACTCAAGGACTATCGCACCCGTCACGGTCATTACAAGAAGACCGATGCAGACCTTCAGAATCTGCATGCATTGTTCCCGTTCGTCACCATTTGGGACGATCATGAATCCACCAATAACAGCTATCGCGACGGTGCAGAGAACCATACCGAGGGCGAAGAGGGCTCGTGGCCGCAGCGCAAATCATGGGCGCAACAGGCCTATGATGAGTGGATGCCCATCCGCTTGCCCGAAGCGGGTAATCCGTCGAAGATCTGGCGCCGTCTTCGCTACGGCAACATGCTGGACATTTTCATGCTCGATACCCGCCTGTTTGATCGCGACCTTGAGTCGTCAACGCCGGTCAATCCGGTTGAAGGCACGGCACGCGCAGAAGATCGCAAGCTGATCGGCAAACAGCAGATGGATTGGCTGACAGACGGACTTAAAACATCTACATCGACATGGAAGGTAATCGGTAACCAAGTGGTGTTCCATCAGTGGAGCGTGAAGCCTGGTCCGGACGGAAAGGTGCCAGCTCCCTTGCAATCACTGGTGGGCCCCTCTGGTTTGAACGGAGATGCGTGGGACGGTTATGTCGCCGAGCGCAAGCGCATCACAGCGGTTCTGCGTGGCGACAATGGCGGCAAGAAAGTGAACAATACCGTTATTTTGACAGGTGATGTCCATAGCAGTTGGGTGGCCGATATTACCGACGATCCCAACGATCCGTCCGTCTATAATCCGCTGACTGGCGATGGTTCGCTTGCTGTTGAGTTTGTAGGACCGTCTGTTACGTCGCCCGGTTTGCCCATTCCGCAGCAGGCAGTTGATGCATTCCGGGTTCCCAATCCGCACATCAAGTTCATTAACCTGCAGGAGCACGGCTATATGTTGGTGACATTCACGGCCCAGCAAGCGTCTTGCGAGTACTGGTATGTCAGCACGATTGCAGAGAAGGGTGGTACGGAGCGCTTGGCAAAAACCTTCTTGGTTGCGGTCAATACCAACCGGGTTGCAGGAGCGCCGGGGCTGTCTTCCTGATACCTTGCAAGCGCAGCTATCAAGTCGCTTCGGTGATCACTGAAGTAGAAAGGTGAGGGGCAGATTTTGCCTCTCACCGTTAACGCTTTTGCCACAGGGAGCGTTTGCATCCACTCCGCTTCGTCTACCGTGCTTCATCGCTCGGCGCAGACCGGCAGCGCATTTCCTTTTCCGAACCAGATGGGGGCAGAGACTGCCGCAAGTCGGTTGCCTTTGCTCTTGTCCCGCACTCTTACAAACACCCAGTCGCGCGTTGTTCGAACGGGCAGTCGGAAGTGGAATTGGCCGTTGCCCAAACTGACGAGGCTGGCCCTTGCGTTAACGCTCGAGTAGCTCGTTGAGTTGTCTGCCTGTTTGCTCAGGATCTCGATATCAGCATTTTCTGGCAGAAGGGTTGCAGCAGTGCCAGGTCGGGTACCGACATTCACCACAAATTCAATTTCATTTTCATTGGTTTGTATGCGAGACCCCATGGGCTGGTTCACGCCGTCTTTCACAGCGTCAAAAGACAGTCGTACGGTGTTGTAAGTTTGCGCAACAGCATACATGCGCCGTGCCAACATGGCCTGCTTCAGATCAAAGCGCGAATTGGATCTTGCGATGATGACAGTTTTGGGCAGATCGGCGTCGCCCCAGCGCATTTCATGATGATCCTCAGATCCGGTCGGCGCCAGATACCAACCTTTGTCCAATGCGTAGGCTAACCAACTGCGCTTCTTGCCGTCGGTGTCGTACTCATCACCCTTTCCAAATACTTCCACACCCACTACGCGGTAGTCAGCGGCCGCCCGGTACTGGAAATCATTGAAGGTGTAGGCCGGATCATTACCACCTGTTGCGCTGTGCAATGCGTCTTCACGCCCTGGGTGATTGAATACCATCAAACCGTCATTACCGCCGCCAACGGAGGCGGGGAGGGTGAACCACTGCCAAAAAGTATCCATGCTGACTGCGTATCCGGGCCCGGTTTTGGCGTTGATGTAGTGCGTGGAAAACAGAATATTGGCATGTCCGAAACGGTCGGATGTCCATTCAAATCCGCGGATGGCCGTAAACTGCGGTGTGCCTTCCGCGTTTGCCATGGATTGCGTGACATTCCACTTATCGATGTTGTTAAGCGGGTTCGCCGGGTCAGACAGCACGCAGGCCAGTGGGTCGCGCTGGCAGATATCGGGGTCTGGTATCGGAACCGGCAGTCCCATGTTGTCCGAATGGTCAGTGGTAAAAACAAAGCTGAATCCCTTGGACTTTACCCTTTGCATCACCGAGGCTGGGGTGGTGAGCAGCGCACCATCAGAGAACGCTGTGTGCTCGTGCAAGGCACCGTAGTAGTGGGTCATTCCGGTTGCGGAGGGCGGGTTGCAGACGCCTGCAGAATCGCTGGGGGGAGAGACGCCAAGCTCTGCAGCGATGATATTGTCGCTGGCAATATTGCGTACGCCTGTGAAGCAGCCTGCCAGCATCGGGTTCATGATGCACTGGGAAAGTGAGGGCTGATTGGACGCTGCCGTGTTGCTGATTGCAACCGCAATGTTTTCTCGAACAGCCGATGTTTGAGCGTCCTTCACGGTCACGCTGAACGTTAACTGCGCTGGCTGATCTGGCGCCAGAAAGCGGGTATTGGCTGCCTCTGGATCAAAGATGATCACGGCCGGGCCGGATGTCTGGCGCCACTGGTAGGTTAAGCCGTCGTTGTCTGCATCTGTTGCAACAACGGACAGCGTGATTTCTTCACCGGTTTTTCCCGGGGACGGGTTGGCTTGTGCCGACTGGATTGCGGGTGCGGTATTGCCGCTGCGTTGGCCTTGACGCACGGTCACTGTATCGGTGTCGGTGGCGCCCTGGTTGTCTGTCACCTGCAGTATGTAGCGATAGGTGGCACCGGTGCCTGCCGGTCTGTCCAGCGTGACATCGATGGCACACGCCTGCGGTGACAGCGGTTTTTGTGTGCCGTCTACGTCTTCAAACCAGCGGAACCTGACGATATTTCCATCAGGGTCTGTTGAGGCGCAGCCGTCCAGACGCGTCTGTGTGGCGGAGGCAGCAACATCTGTTTGACCCGATGCGATTTTAGCGATGGGCAGGCGGTTGGCAAGGCGGTTGCGAACCTGTACGAAAGTCTTGTCGCTTGCAATCTGTCCGGCGCTGTCCTCGACAGAAAACACAAAGGTCAGTGTTGTGTCCTGTTCGACCTGAGGCAAGGTGAACCGTATGGTGCTCTGCGCGGGGTCTGCGGGCAATTCGGCGCGTATGGCATCTTCGGCGACCTGACTCCATTGCACGCGCCTGACTGAACGACTTGAATCTGCGGATGCGCTGCCGCTGAGTTCTATTTCAGTGGCTTCAAAGGCGGATTGTCCCTGTCCTGCCATTGCAATCGGTGCTGCGACAGTCTGGCTAGGCGCAGTGTTGGTACCATTGCCTGTGTTGCCGGATGACCCCGTCGGTGAGTCTGCGCCACTGCCAGAAATGCAAGCCGAAAGCGAAAGCAGGACAAGGAGTGCGTGTGCTGAGTGTGAAATCAACTGCATGGGGGAGTATGACATCGCGACGCTTTTAAAGAATGATCCATGACGAGATTACGTGACTCTCTTCTTGAATATTATGTCCGATTGGTTACTGGAATGTGGCGCTTTGTTTCGGCCCCAGTTCAACATTTGCTTGTAGGCATCCGATGTTCGCCATGGAGTTTGAACTTCAAAGGAAACGGTCTGGTGTGAATCGAAGTCCGAAAGACAGCCAGCGCGCTTTGCGTCCCTCGCTGGTCTGCCCCCCTAGGGTAGTATCGATTTGAAACCGATCCTGAATGATGTGGTAGCGGGCGCCAACCTGATAGTAGGGCTTGTTGGCATCGTCGCCATACACCTCCGTGATACCCAGCAGGCGAGGGTTTAAACGAAACTCGCCGCCAACACCCAGCGTTGTACGCTTGTCTCTTGTCAACCTGTCCTTGAGCATGCCCACATTCACATGCATGACAATGTTATCGTCCCGAAATGAAAATGATGCCGGCAGGTAGACATATGTGTTGCCAAACAGGTTGGGGCCGGCGACGCTGCCCGGGTGGTTGACCCGGCCGATTCCCACACCCCAACCCCAGTCGTTTGGACGCAGTTCGCGCACCAGTGTTTTGAGTTGAAACAGGAAGTCGGAGGTCTGTGCTTGCCCGTCGTTACCAGCGCGAGCGCCTCCCGCCGTGAACTCCAGATTACCCCAGGGATTGCAGGCGGGCAGAACCCAGTATTCGTGGCTGTTTTGATATTGGCGCGTCCATGATTCGACCTGACAACCACCCGCGGTGGTCAGACGTGCATCGTCAGTGACAAAAGGGCGTGCGGCCAAGGCCACTTGAGCAATCGAAGTGCAGGCGATAAACAGGAGAGCGTTCGTCTTCATGCGTGCCAGCATATCGATCAAGCGTGACAAGCTTGTTAACAAGCGGCTGTTTTGAATCCATGTGAACGTAAACGGGAGCCACCCATCAGAAAAATACCTATTTTTTGAAACCGGACGGGCGCTTGGACGGTATCAACGATATCTGAACCACACAGTCCCCGAATATGAAAACCCTTCCATTGTTGCGGTGCACACTGAGTCTGATTTGCGTCAGCGCGCTGGCAGCATGCGGGTCTGATCGGGCTGGTGGCGCCTCTTCAAGCGTGGCTGGCAGCGGCAACCCTACCGCGCCGTCCGGGCAAGACGTGCTGTCCTTGGACTTTGCGGCAAACAGAAACGCCGCAACCGCCGGAGACTCGGTGGTACTTGAGTGGCGCACGCAGGCCGGTAGCGCCTGTGAAGCCTCCGGTGACTGGAAAGGAAGTAAAGCAGCAACCGCCATGGAAATGCTTGCACTGCAGGAAGCACGCAATTATGTGTTTACCTTGACCTGCAAGAACGGAAACGCCAGTGCGGCACGTAGCGTCATGGTTGATGTTCAGGCAGCTCAAATCAAACCCGTGACCCAGAGCGCCGAAGACAAAGAGATCCAGCAGGTCTTCAAACAGATTCAAGAATTTGACAAGGTGTAAGCGCAGATTTTTGACTGCCTGAAACACGCTTTCGTTAAACTGTAAGCCCGATCTAAACACGGCAGGGCTACAGCGTGATAAACCAGACGTCCCATCCCATTGGTCGCAGCGGCCGCACTGTCGCGGCTATCGTGCCCGCAATCGCATTCGCACTCGCAGGAGCTTGCCTGCATTCTCCCCCAAGCCACGCTGCCGGCATGTCCACACACGCTTTCATGGCCGATTATGGTCGCAAGGCGCTGCCTGAAGGGCCATTGAAGGCACTGCTGACTGTGCATCGGCCCACCCTCATCGCCGGTGCGCTGAACCCTGACGGGGGTTATGGAAGTGGAGCGGCCTTTCCCAGCGACCGTGAAATGGCGGAGCGCTCGCACTGGGGCGACTTCACCGACAGTTTCATCAAATATCTGCGCACCAAAACAACCTGCCCGGCAGAGGCGCGCGCGTATGTTTCCAACTACGTGGTGACCAACACGACAGGCGTTTTCAATCCCGTTGGTTTGTCGGAAAAATGTGGTCGTCTGATTGCCTACCTGTTTGGCAATGCTGCCCATGGCTTGACCGATGAAAGCTGGGATGTGCTGTTCGAACCGAATGTGCGTGAACGCAATGAAGACCCCAATCCCTTTGCCTTCATCAACAATCAGAAAGTCTTTGGTCCCTTCACACCCGGGCCGCAACTGAAAACAGCCATAGGCGAGGAAGGCTATGGTCAACTCTCCAACCTGTTTGGTGCAACGCCATTGAATGCACTTGAATATGCAGGCGATATCATCGGTATTACGGATCATTTCATCTGGGCCGACACACCGATCATCGAGACACCGCCAACGGCCGATCTGGTGGAAGTGCACAAGATCAATCGTCCCAAGCAGGGTGTGACCGCTGAAGCCATTGAACGGGCGCATCTGGTTGCGCGCTCTGCCGTGTTGGCCGAGCGCAGCGGTGCGGCCGTTGAGGCAGTCCGCATCAAGAATCAATTGCCGTGGCTGGCCAACAATTATTTCACCGGTCCAGGTGGCGTTGTCGACTCTGGCACCATGGTGTCGGCCATGTACCAGCAGTGGTGGGAGGAACTGATTGAAGATGCCAACAATCCGGTGACAACGCCCTTTATTGCGGGAGTACATCCGCGTAACGGCGCCAGAAATGTTTCGAGGCTCAAGACCTCAGCAGGTCTGAACATCGCGGCCTTCACGGGCCGTAATGTGAAGCCGTCTTCGGTCAGTCCGCAGACATTTGTTTTGCTGGATGAGGACGGTAACCGGGTGCCGGGCGAGACCAAAGTGGGTATCTACAACCCTGACTTTACCCACCTGATGCGATTTTTTCCGAAAGACGATCTCAAGCCCAATCACACCTACACGGTCATCGTTTCAGCTGCCGTTCAGGACACCCGCGACCGCAAACTGGGTAAAGCCCACACATGGCGGTTCATGACAGGAAAGTAAGCGCGTTGCCCTGCAAAAAGCCCTGATGGTGAATCAGTGCTGAGTGCTCATCAGATCGCTCAACAGATTTATCTAGCGATCCGATCTTGAGCACACGAATATTTACTTCGGTGTTGGCCCCACCATCAGATACATCTGCCCACCTTCAACCAGTTCCTCGTCATTGGATTTGAAGTGCGCCTGATTGACGGCGAGGTAATACCGCCGTCCGGCTTCATACCGCTTGCTGCCTTTGAGCAGTTCGGTGATCTCGATGACACCTGAGTTTTCCTCATCACGGCTGAAGTTCACACCCTCAGTGTTGGCCGGTTTGATGCGATCATCACCGGGTGTCACAACGCTGTCAGCGCCAACGTCGCCAAAGCGTTGTGGGTCCGACATGGCAATCTGCGTCAGCTTGCGGGCATCTGCGTCATAGAGCCACGTCTTGGCGTTGTAGAACTGGTTGCCCGGGTCTTCCTGAATCAGAATGTGCCCCTCACCGTTGACTGTGATGTTGTCAAACATCTGGATGCGCGGATCACTGCCATCAATCAGTGTGTAGATCAAACCACCTTCTTGCGGTTTGCGCACATCGAAAAACTCCAGCTTGTACAGGCGGGTTCTAGCCTTGTCTGAACCAGCAGAAATCTTGCTGCTGTCGAATCGGTCTGTGGTCACAAAGTAGAGCACATTCGGGTTTCGCGTGTCCCAAGCGGCGTCCTCGGGGCGCAGAAACTCGGTCACCCCGGCGTCAATGCTGGCGCGTTGCAATTGGGCACCAGTCAAATTGCTCACATCGCCCAGATCGGCCAACGCGAATGCAGTGCGGTCCTGTATTTCCTCATCCCGAGATGTACGCGCAATACCGGAGACCTTGATTCCAAATAGCCTGCCATTGGTCAGGCCCGCACGTTCAATCTCATTGCCCTTTTTCTGTTTTTCTCCGACATACAGATACACCTGTCCCGGCGTTGCATCGTCGGTTCCAAATACCAGCGTCAAGTCGCCGCTGGCCGGATGTGCCACAGCATTCTCCCAAGAAAACTTTCCAAGCCGCGGCAGCTGCCATGAAACACCGGTGTTCGGGCCGGACGCGATGTGCGCAAATGCGCGGCCCTCAGGTCCTTTTTCTTCACCGTTCATGAAGATCAGGCCATTGAAGCCCTTGCCACTGGCCTTGTTGAAAAACGCGCTTCTCGGTGAGAGGTCGGCAGAGCAGAAGCGGCTGAGCGTCACGGCACCGCCCGTCTTTGGTTTGAGGGGATTGAGGTACTGACCGTCTTGCCAGATATTCACTTCGCGAATCAGATCTGATCCACCTGTGACACTCAGATCGTTTTTGCGGATGACCCACCGCGATACAAAAGCGCCCTTGGCACCATGCGCGCGCACGACCCCTTTGTGTTCCGCAATTTCATGATTCATCAAAACCGTGAATGTGCCATCGCCATTGTCAAAAGCGCCAAGGCCGTCGGGAGTGCCGACCATGCGGTAGGTCTCACCAGCTTTTCCGCCTTGACGCGGAACGCGGTCCCCAACCGTCAAAAGCGAGATCACATCCCAGCCCGGTTCCGTCATGACCACGTAAGGGGTATCGGAGCTGCTCGGTCCTTTTTCCGATGCAGCCACGCAAACATTCGCAGCGACGCCAAGCACGGTTGCCAGCGTCAAGCTCAGGCAGTTTTTAACGAACATTCAAGCGCTCCAGGCATTGAAAAAATATTGAGAAGTTAATCTGACGACAAACTGGACGCCCGGAACACTTCATTGCAAGCGCAATGTTGCCCCCAGCGCTGGGCGACAATCAATACACTTCAGGAATGAACATCTCTTTAGGTATCGGCTTGCGATAGTAGTCCGGGTTGCGCACGCGCGCAGGCAATTCTACGGTTTCGTGCGGCACGTCCTTGTAAGGCACTTGCGTCAGCAGGTGAGAGATTACATTCAATCGTGCCCGCTTTTTGTCGTTGGCCTGTACCACCCACCTTGGGTTCTCCGGGGTGTGCGTGCGTTCCAGCATGTCTTCCTTGGCTTTGGTGTACTGTTCCCAGCGAACCCGTGACTGCAGGTCCATGGGGCTGAGCTTCCATTGCTT
>SXZD01000259.1 GCA_005788065.1 Burkholderiales bacterium | reverse complement strand
CGCTGAACTCGTTGCACCACTAAACCATTGATCCCTAGGATAGAATCGATCGGGGACATCGGCATTGCTCCATTAAACATGTTTCTTCGCAAAAACAAGTCTAATGAATGTCGGTGTCCCCCGTTAATGATGAAGAGCCCAGCATCTTGCCCTCCTGTGCAGCGCTCTGTAAGCCTGAAGGCCGTGCAGCAGCATTTCGCTTTGAATGTTCTCCGGCTTGGCGGTCATGAAAGCTGCCGCATCCAATGTTTTCTCTACACCACATGGATTTTTGCCGTGATTCGCTGATGTGAGAGATTAACGATGCCTATCCTCAGTTGCTGCAAATGGTTGACTGGAGCCATAGTCACTTCAATGTCGACAAGGTCATTCTGATGGGACACTCGCGAGGCGGCTTTCTGTCCTCCCACTTTTCAGCCAAAAATCCCGAAAAAGTCTTGGCTTCTGTCAATTTCGCTGGCGTATGGAGTGCATTCTGCGAAGGGAAGAATGGCGGCTTTTCCCATGATGCACTGAAAGATTCGGCGACCAGATTCAAGAATATGTATTGGGCATACTTCGAAAACGACAGCTATTTTGGACATGATCGTTTCGGCGATCCCGGCTATCAATGGCTCAGCGCCACGGCGAATGCAGCGGGTATCCAATTTAAGGTATACCCACAACTCGACCTAAAGGATGGCCACCTCACACCGACATGGCGGCCAGACGTTTGGGCTAACGATGTATTCAACTGGATGGAGGGTGTGAAATAAGCATGAGGATACTTCGCTCCGATATCACGCTGCCTACGTTTGCACAGATCAAGGATGCTTCCCTGGCAACTCTGATGGCCGCATCAACAGTCTTGGTGGGTGTAGGCCTCTTCAAGGCAGGCCTGTCGGACTCGATCGGGTTTGAGCCCCTGCAGGTACCGGCCTCTTTTACTGACCGGGGCTACTCGCAAGCCATTTCGACGACCCGATTGGTAGACGAAATCAAGAAAATCAACAGCGCAGCCACGACGACCAAGTCTCGAAGTGCCGTCAGTGGAAAAGCACCGGGAGAAGAGCTGACCAAAATAAGCTCCCTGCCATTGCCCGCCGGGCTCGACATCAAGGCAATTCAAGACGCCGTTCGTGAACTCTTTGGGATCTCAGCAAGCAGGACATGGCATCACAAACCCGAAGTCTCCGTCCACGGATTGATGACGCTTACTCCGGCAGCCTGAAAGGGAGCCACGTCCCTGCTTGCAACTGCAAAACCGAGCGACTGCGCGATGGCTGCTATGTAGCCACCGGGCGTGGGCAAACCTCTTCCCGCAGATCGCGCTCGTACCGCCAATTCGGCATAGTGAGCGGCTGCCCTCTCATCAAACGGCAGTACACGCCCCGAAAACAAGTCAGCAAGTCCCTCCAGAGCTGCCGACAGAGCCTGCTTGCGTCGCCCCGCGGGCAAGGCCGCAACACCGAACAGCATTTCGGCAAGGGTAACGCTGGACAGGTACAGGGTCTCCGCAATTTGCTGGTCCAGCCATAGCCGGACAGCGGGAGCAGGCTCGGGCTTCATGGCTTCTGAAACCACATTGGTGTCCAACAAAATCATTCAAACCTCAGTGGCGCTGCCGCTGTTGTGTCCCGCATTTTCGCAATGGCCTCGACATCGGCATTGGTCAGACCGGCACGACGCCCCAGATCTGCCAAAGCAGCCCCCATCAGCACCCGCTGCTCCGGACGGACAGACGCCTCCAGGATGGTGCGAACCTCTGCTTCTGTGCTTCTGCCATGAGAGGCTGCCCGCAAGCGCAGCGCGCGATGAACCGCTTCAGGTAAGTTTCTGACGGTGATAGTTGGCATAAAAGCAACCCACGATTTGCTGTCAATGCTGTCATTTTAATATCATTGACAGCAAATAACATGGAGAATGGGCTTTTGACCGCGCCCCCCACTTGCGCCAGACGCGACCTGCAGGCTAGAGCAAGCGGTAAACTAAGCAATTGCACCACCCTCCCCTCACACCACAGATGCCCTCACTGAACACACCCCTGTCCGACGAAGAACTGCAGCAACTCGACGACATCCTGCTCAACGAACTGGACAGCGAAGAAGGCATGACCATCGACATGATGGACGGCTTCATGCACGCGCTGGCCATCGGCCCCACCACCATTCTGCCTTCGGTCTGGCTGCCCAAAATCTGGGGAACCGACAGCCCAATGCCCAAGGTGGAGTCCATCGAACGGCTGAATTTCATCATCAACCTGGTGATGCGACACTTCAACGGCATCATCGCGGGGCTGAAAGCCAACCCGCCCGAGGTTTACCCCTTCTGGCCCTTCATCGTAGCCGGTGGAGAAGACAAGGAGGGCGACGAGGATGAGGACTTTGATGAAGAGGACCTCATCGACGATGAGGAACTGAACGACGATGGCGCCGAGTACGACGATGCCAGCGCATGGTCGTATGGCTTTATCGAGGGCATGATGCTGTGCTGGGACGACTGGAAACCCATGCTGCAGACGCCGGAAGGCAAGGCATGGTTCCGTCCGATTTACCTGCTTGGCAGCGAAGAGATCGACAGCGAAGAACTGCCACAGATTGAAACACCCGAGCAGATTGCTGAACTGTCGCTGCAGATCACCGACTCACTGTTGAACATGCACACCTATTGGCTCCCCTACCGCAAGGCCGTGGCTGAGCGCGACACCGCCGTTGAACTGCAGGCGAAAGTAGGACGAAACCACCCCTGTCCGTGCGGCAGCGGACGCAAATTCAGAAAGTGCTGCGGGGCAGCGGCGGAATTGCAGTAAGTCGCATCACTCAATGAGTTCCACCATTCGCTTCACGCACTTTCAGCGCAGTGCGTATTCGTCACAAACAATCTCAAAGAATTTGCGCGTGTTCCCAACTTACTGGTTGAAGACTGGCTTCACCGACCCCCTCACTCATCAAACGGGCCCGCTGTCGCTGCCGCCCTCCCACCGGTTTTCCGTTGAAAGCAATTCAAACGGAATATTCTGCTTCACCAGAACGACGGTGCACGGTGCAGCCATGGCCACTTTCATCGGCACGGTAGGCTTGATGCGCTGAAGTGCCAAACCGTGCGTGGCAGCCCCCATCACAATCAGACTCACCTCATTGCCCTCGGCATAGCGCAAGAGCGCGTCGGCCACATCATCGGCCTCCAGCACATGGAACGAAATATGATGCACATCCAGGTCTAAGGGATCTGCCCACTGCCGTATACGCGCCATATGTTGGCGATGCACATTGATTTCGCTTTTATTGATATCGGTATTGCTGCTCAAACTTGACGAGATGACGGTAACCACCGCCAAGCGTGAACCGGGGCGAACCTGCAGCGATCGCTTGACCGACTCACGCAATGAGAACAGCGTTGCATCGGTTACGTCATGATGCGGTACAGCCACCATGATGATGGGCGTATCCATGGCTTGGCGTTGCGGCGGCGGACTCGGCTTGTATTCCATGCCGGCGGCGCGCACAAAACGCTTGAACGTTTTCCAGACACCGGGCTTGTGCAGCGATGTTCCCAACTCGGTTATCTTGATCTGATCGGGGTGGCTCAAATCAAAAGCCAGATGGGAGGCTGACGGATACCGGTCCTCAGCCATGGGGGCCAGGCATCGCAGAATGATTTCCTGCAACCATTCCGGAATGTCGGACCGTATGGCCCGTGGCGAAACAGGCGCCATCCACATGCGCTGACGCATGCCGCTGTCGGTGCTCGGATAGCCAAAGGGCATCTCGCCGGTTGCCAACTCGTAGAGCATCACGCCGATGGCGAATACGTCGCTGCGCGGGTCGCCTCGTACACCGACAATCTGTTCCGGTGAAATCCAAGCGGGCGAACCCACCGCCTTGCGCAGTTCTTCTGCCATCAGATCGGGATATAGCGCATGGTATGACAGGCCAAAATCCAGCAATACCGCCGACCCGTCCAGACGGAACAACACGTTGCCGGGCTTCAGATCAAGATGACACACATTCTGCTGATGCAGACTGTTGGCCGCACGCGCCATGGCCACGCCTTTTTGTGCAACTTGCTCGGGCGACGGGCGCTGGTTGTTGTGTCCCAACTCTTCCAGAAAACTCTGCAACGAATAGCCCTGCACAAACTCCATGACGAGATACGGTAGAGTTTCGATATCGCCCGCGCTGACAAAGCGCGGAACATGCCGCCCCTGCAAAGAGCGCAGAATCTGTAACTCCACTTCGAAACCGACAATATTCTCTGCACCGTCGCCTACCGCCATGCGCGGAATCTTCATGGCCAGCGGAAAAGGCGATTCCCGGCCGTCGGCATACGAGACGTTGGCAATCCGGGCCATGCCGCCAGTGTGGGCGAAAGACTCGATCAGAAAGCCATCAACGATGTCGCCAGGCTGGGGAGACTTCAAGGTAGTTGGCATTGTGCTTACCGCCCCACTTCCAGGCGACGGGCCAATCCGTCAGGCAAACCGGCATCACGGATAGCTTGTGCAGCGGCTGCGGTGTCGTAAGCCACGCGATAAAAGGCCAGTTCACGCGCCTGTTCATCGAGCATGGCGTAAGCTGCGCGCGGATCGCCATCCCGAGGCTGGCCGACAGAACCGACGGTTGCCAGCCAGCGCCGATGCGTGGGGACAGGAATTTTGACACCGATGACCGGGTCGAAACGCATGAGCTTGCCGGTGGCGCCGCCGTAGTAAAGCATCTGATGATGCACGTGCCCGCCAAAGACATAGCGCACGTTCTGATTGACCGTTGCTGCGCTCAAGCTCATGTAGGCAACTTGCACTTGATCGACGTAGCGCCAGCTTGCAGGTTTTTCTGCGTCGGCGTGAACGAGAAACACGGCACCGTCCTGAAAGGTGAGCGGCAAACCGGCCAACCAATCGCGCTGCTCTTGCGACAGTTGTGATGATGTCCATGCGCTGGTTGCAGTCGACCAGTTGGACATGTCGCTGGAAGGTGTTACGGCAAGCTCTTCATGATTGCCACGTACGATGGGAACGCCGTGGGCGGCGAGTTCGCGGCAGCGGTCAACAATCTGCGAGGGGTAAGCTCCGTAGCCGACCATGTCGCCCAGAATGGCAAAGCGCTGCGCGCCGCGCGCGTGTGCGTCGGCAAGGCAGGCTTCAAACGCGTGCAGGTTACTGTGGATGTCGGAGAGTAGCGCCAGTTTCATTCTGCTTAATGTAGCAGAGGCGGCTTACATCGGGCTTGTTTTCTGCGCGTCTTGGGCGTCCGTCGTTGCGGCGGACACCCAAGACGCTCAAACCGCGTCGCAGATTGCGATCAAGCCGCCTTCACTTTCAAGCGCCATGCATGCAGCAAAGGCTCAGTGTAGCCAGCCGGCTGCTCTTTGCCCTTGAACACCAGATCGCATGCAGCCTTGTACGCAGCCGACGTGGCGAAGTTGCCCGCCATCGGCTTGTAAGCCGGGTCGCCCGCGTTCTGCTGGTCAACCACCGCAGCCATGCGCTCCAGCGTAGCGCGAACCTGCGCCTCGCT
>SXZD01000258.1 GCA_005788065.1 Burkholderiales bacterium | reverse complement strand
GCCGGCATTGGTGTAGCCCACAATGGCCACCGTGAACACACCCGTACGGCTGCGCTGGCGACGTTGGGTCTGGCGCTGACGCGACAGTTTTTCAAGCCGCGACTTGAGCATTTTGACTTTTTCGCCGATCAGGCGACGATCCAGTTCAAGCTGTTTTTCGCCCGGGCCGCGAAGACCGATACCGCCCTGCTGGCGTTCTGCATACAGGGCACCCCGGATCAGCCGGGTGGACAAATGCTGCAACTGGACCAACTCGACCTGCAATTTACCCTCGTGACTTTGGGCCCGCAGGGCGAAGATATCGAGAATGAGACCGGTACGGTCCAGCACCCGGACACCGAACACATCTTCGAGGTTTCTCTGCTGTGCAGGCGCCAAGGAGTGGTTGAATATGACAAGTTCTGCTTCGTGGGTCTGAACCAACTCAGCGATTTCGCTTGCTTTTCCCTCACCGAGGAACAGGCGGGCGTCCGGACTGCGACGCTTGCAGGCGACAACAGCGGCCACCTGCGCACCGGCAGACTCTGCCAACTGGACAAGCTCGTCCAAGCCAGTCTGAAATTCAGACTGGCCGAAGTCAACGCCGACCAAAACGGCCGATGTCATGCGCGGTTACAGTTCAGGTTTATTCTTTCACTTCGGGCGTGAAATTGACGGCACGCGCCGGCACAACCGTGGAGATGGCGTGCTTGTAAACCATTTGGGTGACGGTGTTGCGCAGCAGAACCACATACTGATCGAAAGATTCGATCTGACCCTGCAGTTTGATGCCATTGACCAGGTAGATGGATACCGGAACATGCTCTTTGCGCAGCAGGTTCAGGAATGGGTCTTGTAATAATTGCCCTTTGTTGCTCATGACAGCTCCAAATTTCTTGTTGGTTGTAATTAACATTGACCGGTCCGGACCTTCCGGAGAAAAAAACCGGGTGCTTGCGCGCACCAAACATGCGCGCTATTACCGCACCGAAGCAGTGTACCCAATCTCTGATACAACGCAAACAAAGTATCACTCTAAATTGGTAACGCTTTCTTACGTGAGCCAGTCGATCAAGGGTTTGGAGGCCAGTCGCGACTGATACAGGTCTCGCATTTCTGTGCTGGCCGCAACCAAATCTGTCCGCCACATGTCCAGCACCTCAGGGTCAAACCACAGCATCTGAGCCAAATCGCCCAATGTGACATGAACCGGATCGCACACCAGGGCGTATTGCTCTTCTCCAGACTCCGGTTTGACCAAGCCCACGAAATTTTTATCCACCAGAATTTCGAGGATTTCATCCAATGCGTCCGGCGGCACCCCCGACAGGGTGCGCAACTGCTCCAGCGTCAGCCCGGGTTGTACCAGACGGCGGGCTTTTTCCAGTTCCGACAGGATGCGCAGCCCCAGCACCCAACGCTCACCGGGCTTTTCAACATGGTTGAAGTGGCCTGTGCGTGCAATGGGCAGTGCCGCCACCACAGTAGCCCCCAGCAAAACAATGATCCAGGCCAGGTAGATCCACAGCAAGAAAACCGGAAAAGCAGCCAATGCGCCGTACAGTCGAGTGTAGGTACCCGAGTGGGTGATGTAATACGCAAACCCTGCCTTGGTGGCCTCAAACAGCAACGCCGCCAGCGCCCCACCCAGAAAGCCATCGGACCAACGCACCGGTCGGTTGGGAATGGTCACATACAGCAAGGAGAAAGCCAGTACGGTCAACAGATACGGGACCCCCGCAATCAGCAGCGCGCTGGCGCCACGCAACTCGCCCACACCGCTCAATGCGTCCTTGATGGCCCAGGACGAAATGGACAGGCTGGCGCCGATCAACAGAGGCGAGAGGGTGATGATGCTCCAGTAAAGACTGAGTTTGGCCACCAAGGAACGTGATCGGTGCACATGCCAGATGTCATTGAACACCCGGTCAACGGTAAACATGGTGGTCATGGCTGTGACCACCAAAAAAGCCATACCGAATGCCGTCAGCCGCTTGGCCTTGTCGGCGAACTGATTGATGTAGTGCTGAACGGTGTCGGCCATGTTGGGCGGCAGAAAACTCTGCACGAAAAAATTCTGGAGATTCTGCTGAAACTCGGAAAAGCCCGGAAACACGGTAAAAACGGCCAACGCGACCGTCACCATGGGTACCAGCGACAGCACCGTGGTGAATGTCAGGCTGGATGCGACCTGCGCGAGATTTTGTCCGCGCACACGTGCAATTACCATTTTGCCGAATGCAATCCACCAGATGAGGTTCAGCGCGGTGAACCGGACCACCTGAGGACTGAACAACTGACGGGCCCCCTTGAGCAGGGAGGGATTGCGATCCATGGGCAGCGCGTGTGGTTGTGGCAAGGGGTCTATGATACCGTGTCGATTGTGTTGTACTGCTGTCCCGTTCATGAAAGATATTCTCGTTTTGTATTACAGCCGCAGCGGCGGCACGGCGCGTCTGGCCCAGGCGATTGCCGAAGGTATCGAATCAGTGCCCGGCGCGTCTGCGCGGGTGCGCACGGTTCCGTCTGTCTCCCCTGTCTGCGAGGCAACAGCACCCGCCGTTCCCGACCAGGGCCCGCCCTATGTCGAAAACCGGGACTTGCAGGAGTGTGCAGGGCTGGCACTGGGTTCGCCCACCCGTTTCGGCAACATGGCTGCACCACTGAAGCATTTTCTGGATTCCACCGGCGGGGAATGGCTGTCGGGCGCGCTGCGCGGCAAACCCGGCTGCGTGTTCACATCCACCGGCAGTCTGCACGGCGGACAGGAAAGCACTTTACTGTCCATGATGCTGCCCCTCTTTCACCATGGCATGGTGCTCGTAGGCCTGCCCTACAGCGAACCCGCCTTGATGAGCACAAGCTCCGGCGGCACCCCCTACGGGGCGAGCCATCTGGCCGGTGCTGATGGCAGCCGTGCAGTCGATGAGACTGAACTGGCACTTGCCCGGGCCTTGGGCAAGCGCCTGGCCAGCGTTGCATTGAAACTGGACGCATGATGGAGACAGAGACACCCGTTGATCCTGCCACCCTGCCGGGCCCGCAAATGTGGAGAAAGGTATCCATCGCCACCCTGCTGGCACTTATCCTGTTGTGTACCGGCTGGGAGCTGGCATGGGCTCCGTTGCGCCCGGGTGGATCGTGGCTGGTATTGAAAGTGTTGCCGCTGCTGATCATGCTGCCCGGCTTTCTCAAAAGCCGGCTTTACACCTACCAGTGGGGCTCCATGGCCATTTTGCTGTATTTCATGGAAGGCACCGTGCGGGCCACCAGTGACAACAACAGTGTCTCCATTGCATTGGCCTGGGCGGAAACCGCACTGAGCACCGTGCTGTTCTGTGCTCTGCTGATGTACACCCGTGCATTCAAGCGACCCAAGGCGGTTGCGGCCGCGGCACAATGAATGGTCACAACAGGAACCAGATGCGTGAAGACGCCAATTGACCAACTGCCACCATGGCTCAGTCAAGCAGTATCAGCGCAAGAGGCAGGCGACTCCCCAACCTTGGCGCTCACAGGTGAAGATGCAAAACCCTACCTAACCGACTGGCGCAAACGCTACAGCGGCAAAGCGCTGGCTGTCGTGTTTCCACGGACCACCGCAGCCTTGCAAAGCATCGTGAAAGCCTGCGTTACAAACGGTGTTGCCATGGTACCGCAGGGCGGCAATACTGGCCTGGTGGGAGGCGCAGTGGGCGATCTGCAGGGCGATGGCAGCAACACGCTCATCATCAACACATCGCGACTGCGGGAAACGGCTGTTGTCGACAGCGCCAACCGCACCCTGTCCGTGTCTGCTGGCTATACCCTGCTGGAAGTGCAGCAACTGGCCGAGCAGGCTGGTCTTTATTTTCCGCTCAGCCTGGCCTCCGAGGGCACCTGCACCATCGGCGGGAATCTGGCGACGAATGCGGGTGGCACCGCCGTGCTGCGCTATGGAAACACCCGTGAACTCACACTGGGATTGCAAGCCGTGATGCCCGATGGCGCCCTGTTGGACTCGCTCACGGGCCTTCGCAAAAACAACACCGGCTACGATCTTCGGCATCTGCTGATCGGTGCAGAAGGTACGCTGGGCATCATCAGCACCGTGACACTGCGATTGTTCGCTAAACCGAAGACAACCCTGACCGCCTGGCTGGGTGTGAACGATGCGCAGCAGGCGGTTGGCGCCCTGAACAGCCTGCTCGACCGGTTCGATGCCCAACTGACGGCCTTTGAGTGGATGCAGCAAGATGCGCTCATGCTGGTGCTGCGCCACTTTGGCGGACAACTGCCAGTGGCGGCTCAAACCGCCGGCCATGCTCTGGTGGAGCTTTCCAGCCCGCACGCAGACAGCCGGCTTGCGGAGGCATTCGAATCATGGGCACAAGACGCACTGCAGGGCAATCTGGCGCAGGACTGCGCCATCGCGCAAAATCTGGAGCAGGCAAAGCAGATGTGGGCGCTGAGGGAGAACATCTCGGAAGCGCAGGCCAGGGAGGGATTGAACGTCAAACACGACGTCTCCTTGCCCGTCTCCTCAATTCCTGGATTTCTCGACGTGAATCTGCCGCGCCTGCAGCAGATGTGTCCGGGAATACGCCCGGTCATATTTGGTCACCTCGGCGATGGAAATCTGCACTACAACTTCTCCTGTCCCGCTGGCGAGGACAGCAGGACGTTTCTGGCCTCCATGGAAAGCGTCATCAACGAAGCCGTCTTGAACGACGTGCAAAACTTCGGGGGAAGCGTGTCGGCTGAGCATGGGATCGGTCTTTTGAAGCGCGATCTTCTGCCGCGCTATAAAGATGCGACGGCCATTGCGGTGATGAAGTCGGTGAAGCGGGCGCTGGATCCGCTGAATCTGATGAATCCGGGGAAGGTGCTGTAGATGTAGGGGGTACGTCGTTGATCCGGCGGAGTCAACTTCCGAACACCCTTCTGATGCGAAGGCACTTGTTTGCGTCACTAACCCGCGCTGCACTTCCCGATCGCAGTTTCCACCACATCCCAATCGTTACGATTCAAATGCTTCGGATCCGACAGCACCTGCCTGAAAAGTCTGCCACCGGGTTGTCCATGAAACAGTCCCAACCAAGGCTTGGCAATCACACGCAAGGGTATCCCCGCTGCCAGCCACCGCTCCACCAAAGGACGCATCAATCGCAAGACATCTGCGCGCGTTTCGGGAACGGCCCCACCATCAACACGCTGAGTGCCATAGCACATGGCATCCAAGGCTTTCAAATCCCACGGCTGATGCCACCCATGCCGCCCCAGCATTACGCCGTCGACATGCTGCAAATGTTCGCGCACGGCATCCGCTGTTTGTATGCCGCCATTGATGATGAAGGTGTAGTCGGGAAACAGTTTGCGCAAGCGATAAACAACGTCGTAGCGCAGCGGCGGAATTTCACGGTTTTCTTTGGGCGACAAACCCTTGAGGATGGCATTGCGCGCATGCACGATAAAAATGCGGCAGCCTGCTTCCCCCACCTGCCCGATGAAGTCGTGAACGAATGACTCGCTCTCATTGTGATCCAGTCCGATGCGATGCTTGACCGTGACATCGATACTGACGGCATCCACCATCGCTTTCACACAGTCGGCCACCAGCTTGGGTTCTGCCATCAGACATGCGCCAAACGCACCGCGCTGCACGCGCTCAGACGGGCAACCACAATTCAGATTCACTTCATCAAAGCCCGCTTGCTCAACCCACTTGGCGCATTGAGCGAGATCATCCGGCTCGCTGCCACCGAGTTGGTAGGCCACCGGATGTTCGCAATCATCGTAGGAGAGGAATCGTGCGCGATCACCGTGAATGAGCGCACCGGTTGTCACCATCTCGGTATACAACCAGATGTTCGGCGCCAGCGCACGATGAAAGGACCGACAGTACGTGTCGGTCCAATCCATCATGGGAGCCACAGACAGTGTTCTGGGGCGGGCGCTCATACGTTATTTCTGACTTGAAAGAATGACGATAACAAAACGACGCTTGGCGGGATGACAAATCACAGTCTGCATGGATTTGCATCAGACGGCGTCCGGAAGTCTACTCCGCCGGATCGCATCCGAAAAATTGCTCCCGACCGTGCAGCAGACGTCCCGAGCAAATCACTGATTTGCGAGGGTTGAAGCGCCGCGAAGACGGCGTTCAAAGTATGCCAACGTTGAGGAGCGCAATTTTTGCGGGAGAACCGCCGGAGAGACAACGGACGCCGAGGACGTGCAAACCGTGCCCTCGGCCACCGCATCTCAGGCTGCATTCTCACGGTCAGCACGCTTGCGCTCATGTTCCTTCAGGTAGCGCTTGCGCAGACGGATGGACTTCGGCGTGACTTCAACCAGTTCATCGTCGGCAATGAATTCAACCGCATATTCCAGCGTGAGCTGAATCGGCGGCACAAGACGCACCGCTTCATCGGTACCCGATGCGCGCACGTTGGTCAGCTGCTTGCCCTTGATGGGGTTGACCACCAGGTCGTTGTCGCGACTGTGAATGCCGATGATCATGCCTTCGTAGAGCGCTTCGCCGGGGCTGACGAACATGCGACCGCGATCCTGCAGTTTCCACAGCGCGTAGGCAACCGCATCGCCGTCGTCTTGGGAAATCAGCACACCATTGCGACGCTCTGCAACGCCACCTTCCTTGATGGGCGCATAGTCATCAAAAATATGGCTCATCAGGCCGGTACCGCGTGTCAGCGTCATGAACTCGGATTGGAAGCCGATGAGGCCACGCGCCGGGATGCGGTACTCAAGACGCGTACGTCCTTTACCGTCCGGTGCCATATCTTGCAGGTCACCCTTGCGGCGACCGAGTTCTTCCATCACGCTGCCCTGATTGGTGTCTTCCACGTCAACCGTCAGCAATTCAAACGGCTCGCAACGCACGCCATTGATTTCCTTGAATACCACACGCGGACGCGATACGGCCAGTTCATAGCCTTCGCGACGCATGTTTTCAACGAGGATGGTAAGGTGAAGTTCGCCGCGACCGGACACTTCAAACACGGTATCGTCGCCCGTGTCACGCACACGCAGCGCCACGTTGGATTTCAGTTCGCGGTCCAGACGGTCGCGCAACTGGCGGCTGGTAACGAACTTGCCTTCGCGTCCTGCCAGCGGAGAAGTGTTGACCATGAAGTTCATGGTGAGCGTAGGCTCGTCCACTTTCAACATGGGCAACGGCTCGGGGTTGGCAGGGTCGCAGACCGTGCAACCAATGCCAAGTTCTTCGATCCCGTTGATCAGCACGATATCGCCTGCGATGGCTTCATCCACCAGCATGCGCTCCAGTCCTTTGAACTTGAGCACCTGATTGATTTTGCCGGTGAAGGTTTCGCCCTCTTCACCAAAGCGCACGGTGACCTGCTGACCCGATTTCACCCGACCGCGGCTGATCCGGCCAATGCCGATCTTGCCGACATAGTTGTTGTAGTCGAGAGAAGAGATCTGCAATTGCAACGGGGCATCCGGATCGTCGTTACGCACGGGCACGTTCTTGAGCACGGAGTCAAAAAGAGCGCGCATGTCTCCGCCGCGAACGTGTTCGTTATCGCCGGCATAGCCGTTCAGGCCCGATGCGTACACCACCGGAAAGTCCAACTGCTCTTCGGTTGCACCGAGTTTGTCGAAGAGATCAAAGGTCTGATTGATGACCCAGTCGCAACGCGCACCGGGACGGTCAATCTTGTTGACCACCACGATGGGCTTCAGACCCAGCGCGAGCGCCTTGCGTGTCACGAAACGCGTTTGCGGCATCGGGCCTTCAACGGCGTCTACGAGCAGCAGCACACCGTCGACCATGGAGAGCACACGCTCCACTTCGCCACCGAAGTCAGCGTGTCCGGGCGTATCAACGATGTTGATGTGCGTGCCTTCATATTCAACGGCACAGTTCTTAGCCAGAATGGTAATGCCACGTTCTTTTTCGAGATCGTTGCTGTCCATGACACGTTCAGCAATCTGCTGGTTGTCACGGAAGGTACCGGACTGCCGCAGCAGTTGGTCAACCAGCGTGGTCTTG
>SXZD01000257.1 GCA_005788065.1 Burkholderiales bacterium | reverse complement strand
GCAGGGCAGATCGTCGTGCACCAGCGACTAGGCGTGCAAGGCCTCAACCGCACAAGCTGCCGGCATGGCCTGCGCCACACCCGCCCCCACCGCCTGCGCCGTTCCCAACACCAACAGGGCGCGCAGGCGCTTGCCCCCGCCCGAACAGGCGTATTGCATGGCGTCGCGCAGCAGCAGGTCTGCCGCCGGATAGCAGGCCATCCGGTCATCAATGGCTGAGTCCACTGCCTTGCGGTGGACTGCAAACCAGTCAACAGTGCTGGCTCCGGTTGAAAGCATCATCGGTGCTGGGTCAATTGCAAAAAGTAGAAAGCCTTATAGTTTAACCGAGCTTACGTCATTTTCCCGAATAATTGTGGAGCCTCACTACAAGTACATCACCCACTCGAAGGGCTGGATGGCGCAGATTGCCCCATCTGCGGGGCGGGGGTACAATGGACGCCTTTTTCCGTTTCTGATCAGCCATTTGTCCATCGGCTGCCTCGACAGGTGGGCTGCAAACGGAAGACCTCGCCACCCTGCGCTTACACTGGATGCATGCGCCGGCCGGGGTCACTGACATCTTGCTGGCGCCGGCGACTACGGGAGGAACCCGGGAATCATGTCCAATCTGAGCGAACAGTCCAGGCTCACGCCATCTGCCGCACAACTGCCTGTGCACGTCTATTTCGACGAAAGCCTGCTGGCTCAGGAACAGCAGACATTATTCCGCAACGGTCCTGCCTATGTCGGGCACGACCTCTGGGTACCCGAACCCGGCCACTACCGGGCGCTCGAATGGGAGCACAATGGTCGCGCACTGGTGCGCGATGCAGCGGGCGTCAAGCTTATCTCCAACGTCTGCCGCCACCGTCAAGCCGTCATGCTTAAAGGTTCCGGCAAGACAGACAACATCGTTTGTCCCCTGCACCGGTGGACTTACTCCCTCGACGGCCAGTTGCTGGGCGCACCGCACTTCAATGAACCCCAAACCTGCAGGCACCTGCAGTCCTGGCCGCTTCAAAACTGGCGGGGCCTGAACTTCAGCACCCCCATGAATATGGCCACCGAGATGGCTGGTGCCCCCTTCGCAGGCGAAATCGACTTTTCGGGTTATGTGCTGGATCAGGTGCACATGCACGAGTGCAATTACAACTGGAAAACCTTCATCGAAGTGTATCTGGAGGACTACCACGTTGACCCCTTCCATCCGGGACTCGGTCAATTCGTCGACTGCGCCAATCTGCAGTGGCACTGGGGCACACACTGGAGCGCCCAATCCGTGGGCATCAAGGGGGGGCTGCGCCGCCCGGGCACACCCACCTACGAAAAATGGCACAAAGCCGTGACACGCTTCACCAACGGGGTGATTCCGCCCCATGGCGCCATCTGGTTCTGCCTCTATCCCAATGTCATGGTGGAGTGGTATCCGCATGTGCTGGTGGTCTCCACCCTTCACCCCCGCGGTCCGCGAAAGACATTGAACGTGGTGGAATTCTATTACCCCGAAGAAATTTCCTGGTTTGAACGCGAGTTTGTTGAAGCAGAACGGGCAGCCTACATGGAGACTGCCGTTGAAGATGACGAAATCGCAGAACGCATGGATGAAGGGCGCTGGGCTCTGATGCAAAGAGGCACCAGCGAAACGGGCCCTTACCAGTCGCCGATGGAAGACGGCATGCTGCATTTTCATGAATGGTATCGCAGGCACCTGATGTCTGATGTCTGAAACATATAAATAAACACCTTAATTGTCCCATCCATGTTCAAGCGGCAATTTGAACATTCATTGGACATCTACGAATATCTCTGGATTAACTCGAAAAACAAGAATACAATCGAACCGTAGTTTGGTTACTTTGTATCAAAACAATAAAACATTTCGAAACAGAGGTGCTTCATGAGCATCGATTCACACCAAGAATTGCCAGCAGGCACGCCGCTGTACAAGCACGTCAAGTTTGCCCTGCTCGAATCCATCCAGGGTGGCGAATGGCGTCCGGGCGACGCCATCCCGTCTGAAAAGCGCCTGGCAGAACGCCTGAAGGTATCTATCGGTACCTTGCGCAAAGCCGTAGACGAACTGACGGAAGAACGCATACTGGTTCGTCAGCAGGGACGCGGCACCTTTGTCGCCCTGTCCGGTTCGCGCGACTTCAGTAACGCGTTCAGACGCCTGATGCCAGCCAAACCGATCGCGATCCCCTCGGGCGCGCACGCCGTGTCTGTCAAAGCCTTGCACAAGACGCGCGCGCGCCAGGATGAAGCTGCGGACCTGAATCTCGCTCCGGATGCAGAGGTCTACCGCATTCGTCTGCAGCACCTGCTGCAGGATCAACCGATGGCATTCGAACAGGTTATCGTTCCTGCCCACCGCTTTCCTGATCTGGACGAGGATCTGGTTCACCGTTACGGCGGCAACCTGTACCAGTTGTATCAGGACACCTATGCCACCACGGTTTTGAAGGTACAGGACATGGTCGGATCCGAATCGGTCGATGAAGGCATCGCTCCACTGCTCGGTTGCGACCACAACCAGCCTATCGTGTACGTCAAACGGGTGGCATGGTCCTATCAGGACGACCCGGTGGAATGCCGCCATTCATGGATTGACCCGCGCAAGGCCAGATTCGTCGTCACCACAACCGACTGACGCACAGCAGCGCCGTGTGGGTGCGATACAATCGCAGCCATGCAAGCGCTTTGGATGATTCTGGCCTCACTCATGTTCGCGGGCATGGGTGCGTTCATCAAATTGGCCACACCCGATGCCAGCCTTTCCCAGATTGTGGTGTTCCGGGGTTTGCCTAGCCTCATCCTTCTGGGCGCGTGGATAGCACTCACCCGCCGCACACTCTTCAATCACAACGCACACCTGCATGCCCGGCGCAACGGCTTTGGCATGTTTGCCATGTGGTGCGGCTTTTATGCCACCCAGCACCTGCCCCTGGCCACCGCCACGACGTTGAACTACACCTCCCCGCTCTTCATCGCCCTCATTCTGGTTCTGTTCATGGGGCGGCACACCCGCAAGATGGAATGGCTGGCCATTGCGCTCGGGTTCACCGGTGTACTGCTGGTGCTGCGCCCCACACTGAACAGTGACCAATTGCATGATGCGCTGATGGGTTTGCTTGCGGGCATGACGTCAGCGGGCGCCTATCTGCAGATCAAGGCACTGGGGGCACAGGGCGAGCCCGAATGGCGCACGGTGTTTTTCTTTTCTTTCAGCGCCAGCGCCAGTGGTATTTTGGCCTGCCTTGTGCTGGGAAACCGAATTTTCCCGACCGACCCTCACAGCCTGATGCTGTTGGCATTGATCGGCTTGACCGGTGTGGGAGGACAATTAGCGATGACGCGCGCCTTCAGTCGCGGATCAACCTGGATGTCGGCATCCCTCCAGTATTCGACGGTGGTGTTTTCCGCCATCATCGGCGAGCTGGTCTGGAAAGACCCGCTGGACCCGTGGTCGGTTGCCGGAATGGCGCTGATTGTGGGCTGCGGTACACTGTCGTCCTGGGTAACGGCGCGACGCGGACGTTCCGGCATGGAGTCAGCCGCCCCATCCTGAACAGCCCCTACGATGCACCTTGATTGATGGCTATGACACAGTTGCCTGCAGACAGCGCGAAACCAGCAAACACCAAGACCGGCAGCAACACCTTGCCGGACACCTACCCTCTCATTTCAGTTGCAGAATTGCTGGAACTGACTGGCTTGAGAAGACAGGGCACCAACCCGTCAGCGCAACAAGCGCCCAGCTCTGTAGATCTGAGCACCAACGCAGCCAGCGACCCGGGCACGGACAGGCCCGAGGTTCAGATCCTGGATTGCCGTTTCGAACTGGCCAATCCGCACAAGGGGCAACAGGACTTTGACGCGGGGCACATACCAGGATCGCGCTACGTTCACATCGACAAAGACCTCTGTGCAGAAAAAACCGGGCAGAACGGACGCCACCCGCTGCCCGATTTCTTTGAATTCGTGCTCAGAACCCAACAATGGGGCCTGAAAAAGGACAGCCTCATCATCGCCACCGATGCCGGCAATGCCATGGTGGCAGGTCGCCTGTGGTGGATGCTGCGCTGGGCAGGGTACCCCAAGGCCAAAGTGCTCAATGGCGGTCTGACCGCATGGACGCAGGCCGGTGGACCATTGGCAGCAAGCCCTGCGGACGTGGCATCACCGGGCGCAACCCCGCATGCAAACTGGACTGCAACTGAGCACGAGACACCACAGACCGCATCCGGCTTGACCGGCACTGACGCGACCCGACAGAGCAACGCGGACCCGGCCTCATCCGATGAGCCGATCACACCGGCGATGCAGACCGTGGATGTCACTGCGGTAGTCAGCAACCTGAGCCAAAAAAGCTTTCAACTGATCGATGGACGCGACCGCGAACGGTTCACTGGCGAGCGCGACACCATGGACCCGGTGGCAGGTCACATACCGGGCGCAAAGAACCGCTGCTTCCTCGACAACCTCAACCCGGATGGCACCTTCAAGTCACCGGTGCAGTTGAAGACGGAGTATGCAGAAATGCTGGGGGACCAGTCACCGGAAGCCATTGTTCATTCCTGCGGGTCGGGTGTAACTGCCTGCCACAATCTACTGGCCATGGAAGCGGCAGGTCTGCATGGCTCAAAGCTCTATCCGGGCTCATGGAGCGAGTATTGCGCGGACCCGTCACGCCCGGTGGAACGGGGTTAAACCCGTGGGGCAGTGTCAGTGGGGTGAATGCAGGCTCTCGTGACGGTGACCATGCTCACCCTCTGTCGCATGGTGGTGATGCAACTCACCTGCAATCAGTGAAATGACAAAGACACCGGCACCGATCATGGCAACCTGACCCAAGGCCTCGCCGACCTTGAGTCTTCGCTGCATCTGCGGAATGAGGTCGGCCACAGCGATATACAGAAAGCTAGACGCAGCCAGCACCAACGCATACGGCAACACCTCAGGCATCGACTTGAGCCAGTGGATGCCCACCACCGCACCCAGCATGGACGCCAAGGCAGCGACGGCCAGTACCATCAAGGCCTTCACCCGCTTGACACCGGCATTGAGCAGCACAATGAAGTCGCCTACGTGCTGCGGTATCGAATGCACCAGAATGGAAAAGGCCGTCAGCCAGCCAAATCGGTCGTCTACCAGAAAAGCCGCTGCAACCAGCAAACCGTCAGCGAAGTTATGGATGGATTCGCCCACCAGAATGAGCACACCACCCTCGCCTGCATGCTCGGCGTCGTAGCCGTGGGCGTGGTCATGCCCATCGTGCTCGTGATGGTGACTGTGCCGAAGCAGTGACAACTTCTCCAGCACAAAAAAACCCAGCAAACCACCCAGCAGCCAGGCGAACAGGGAATGCGCGTTGCCGCGGGTCACATCAAACGCTTCGGGTAGCAAGTGCAACAGGGCGGCCGATAGCAGCACGCCGGTCGAGACGCTGACCAGGGGCTCTATGCTGCGGTTCAGAAGACGGGACCCCAGCAGGGACACAGCCAATATACTGATGTAAACGCCGGCACCGGCGGCCAGCACAGCTTTGAAAGTAAGCCAGGTCATCAGGCAGATTCCGCCACGCAAAACCCAACAGCATATCGGGAAAGGGGTTTCATGTCAGTGCGCTTCATCCCAGTTGGCCCCCACGCCTACACTGACCTCCAGAGGAACTTTCAGTTCCGCCGCGCCCGTCATGCAACGGTGCAAGAGGGCTTTGACGGCTTGCACCTCTTCCTGCGGCACCTCCAGCACCACTTCATCGTGCACCTGCATGACCATCCGGGCCTTCAACCCCGCTGCGGGCAATGCCCGGTGAATCGCAATCATGGCCAGCTTGATCAGGTCGGCAGCCGTGCCCTGCATGGGCGCATTAATGGCTGCGCGCTCGGCACCGGCGCGGCGTGGCCCATTGCCACTGTTGATTTCCGGCAGCCACAGACGACGGCCCATGACAGTTTCGACATACCCTTGCGCCTTGGCCAGACGACGGGTTTCTTCCATGTAGGCCGCCACGCCCGGATAGCGCATGAAATAGCGGTCGATATAGAGCTTGGCAGCATCCCGCTCGATGTTCAGATTGGATGCCAGACCGAAGGCGCTCATACCATAGATGAGCCCGAAATTGATCACCTTGGCGGTGCGGCGTTGATCCGACGACACGTCGGCGGTGGGCACCCCGAAAATCTCGCTGGCCGTGGCACGGTGCACATCCTCGCCGCTGGCAAAGGCGCGACACAGCGAGGCATCACCTGAAATATGCGCCATGATGCGCAGCTCGAT
>SXZD01000256.1 GCA_005788065.1 Burkholderiales bacterium | reverse complement strand
CCTGACCGTTGCTGTGGTCACCAAGCCCTTCGATTTCGAAGGCAACAAGCGTTGCCGCGTGGCCGATGAAGGCCTGGAGTCGCTGGCTGGCAAGGTCAACTCCCTGATCGTGGTGCTCAACGAGAAGCTGCTGGAGGTGGTGGGCGACGATGCAACACAGGAAGACTGCTTCCGCGCAGCTGACGATGTGCTGCACAACGCCTGTGCCGGCATCGCCGAGATCATTAACGTTGAAGGCAACGTGAACGTCGACTTCGAAGACGTCAAGACCATCATGTCCGAGCAGGGCAAAGCCATGATGGGCACGGCAACGGCCAGCGGCGACGACCGCGCCAAGGTAGCAGCAGAAAAAGCAATCGCTTCTCCGCTGCTCGAAGGTGTGGACCTCTCCGGTGCCCGCGGCGTGCTGGTGAACATCACCGCATCGCGCAACCTGAAGTTGAAGGAAACCAAAGAGATCATGAACATCATCCGCGCATACGCTGCGGAAGATGCCACCGTCATCTTCGGTACGGCCTACGACGACAGCATGGGCGAAGCCCTGCGCGTTACCGTGGTGGCAACCGGCTTGGGCCGTCGCGCTGCCAAGCCGCAACTGGTTCGCAACCCCTACGCACCTGTGCGCGCCACCGGTACCGATGGTGGTCGTGTGAACATGGAAGCCGACGACTACAACACACCGAGCGTGTGGCGTAACCCCCGTTCGGCTGCCGCGACTCAGGTAGCCGCGCTGGAGGAAAGCGGGATGGACCGTTACGACATCCCGGCTTTCCTGCGTCGTCAGGCTGACTGAGCCTTGCTGTAAACAGGGGCTTGCAACCGCAAGGGTGTGAGCTTCCCGACAGCATCGCCTGTCAGCGCCAGACAGGCAGCCTCCGGCTGTCTGCCAAGCGGGTACGCGAGAGCGGTAGTGTTCTTCCGTTCATGCGTGCCTGCTTTGCCTTTTCCTTTCTTCAGGCCTGCTCTGGCTTTGTCGACTTGCTTTGTATTCGTGGTATAACAACACTCCCTCAGAACTTATTTCGGGAGTAAACGAGCATGACCATCAAAGTAGGCGATCGTCTTCCAGAAGGCAGCCTTTCAGAATTTGTAGAAGTGGAAACCGCCGGTTGTTCGCTGGGTCCCAATACGTTTTCCGTAGCCGACCTGACCCGGGGCAAGACCATTGCCATTTTGGCCCTGCCAGGCGCGTATACCCCCACCTGTTCAGCCCAGCATCTGCCGGGTTTCATCAATCACATTGACGCATTCAAGGCCAAGGGCGTGGATGAGGTGTGGTGCGTTTCCGTCAACGACCCGTTTGTGATGGGTGCCTGGGGTCGTGACCAAAAAGCCACTGGCAAGGTGCGCATGATGGCCGACGGTTCCTGCGACTATACCCGCAGTTTGGGCATGACTTTTGACCTGACCGCACGCGGACTGGGTGTTCGCTCGCAGCGTTACTCCATGCTGGTCAAAGACGGTGTGGTGACCCAGTTGAACCTGGATGAGCCGGGCAAGTTTGAGGTCAGCAGCGCAGAGGCCCTGCTTAAGCAAATTTGATTAACAGGATTTGATCAAGCTTGCCGGGGTGTGGAAACCACCCCACAGAAAGACCGGATTCGAGAACACTCTCGGCTCCGGTTTTTTTATGGCGCGGGGCGACGGGGTTACAATTAGGTCTAAGGTCATAAATCAAAGACATGCTTTCACGCTCAGAAGGGCGGATGAACCACCATGAAGCAGCGTACCCTCAAACAAGTCGTCAAAGCCACCGGCATCGGTCTGCATTCGGGCAAACGGGTCAACCTCGTTCTGCGCCCGGCCGCCCCGGGTACCGGCATTGTGTTCCGGCGGGTGGATGTTGAGCCGCCGGTCGACTTCCCGGTGCACGCGCAGGCAATCGGCGATACTCGCATGGCCTCGACGCTGGAGCGCGAGGGTGTGAAGATTTCAACGATCGAACACCTCATGTCGGCTCTGTACGGTCTGGGCGTGGACAATGTCTACATCGATCTGGATGCGGTTGAAGTACCCATCATGGACGGCAGTGCGGCTGCATTCATTTACCTGTTGCAGCAGGCTGGGGTGGTTGAGCAGCCAGCCCTGAAAAAGTTCATCCGCATACGCAAGGGTGTAGAGGTGCGTGAGGGGGAAGGCCGCAATCTGAAATGGGCGCGTCTGGACCCGTTTAACGGCTTCAAGATGCGTTTTGAAATTGATTTCGGACACCCGGCCATTGATAAAACCGGTCAGTCCATCGACCTGGACTTTGGCGAGGTGTCTTTCGTACGCGATATTGCGCGCGCTCGTACGTTCGGTTTTACCCAAGATGTAGAAGCCCTGCGCAACATTGGTCTGGCCCGCGGTGGCAACCTGGATAATGCCATCGTCATGGACGAATACCGCATCCTCAATCCGGATGGTTTGCGTTACGACGACGAGTTTGTGAAACACAAGATTCTCGACGCCATTGGCGACCTGTACGTGATTGGCAACCCGATCGTGGGTGCATACAGCGCATTCCGGTCTGGGCATGGCTTGAATAACCAACTCATCCGCGCTGTGCTTGCGGACGAGGCCAATTACGAGATGGTGACTTACCAGAGCGTGCAGGACACGCCCGAGGTATTTCAGTCGGATTGGGCTTTGGCCTGATTCCACCCGTGCCGTTCATGCAGTCTGCGTAACGCAAATCGCAACAGTTCATCATGTTGCTGTTGGGTGTGGATGAAAAAAGCTTCTCCCCTGAGTAGTTTCCCTTTCGCGATGAAATCATCAAGGCGAATGCGCAATCCCTCAGGATCCTCGATTTTGCCATCATCGATTTCCATGGCGATTGCATAAGCAGTCAAAACCGCACTTGTTCGACCAAACCCTGATGCACTGGTCAAACGTACCATTTCATGTGAGAGCAGGCGGGCTGTGGTATTGATGATCGCATCAAGCTGATCGGCTGTCAGTTGCCTGCCATCGAAGGTCGTGTAGATTTGCCTGTAATCAATCTGTTTTGCGCGGGGTTGATGTGGGTTTGAGAAATCAGTCCAATGAATTCTGTAGTGTGTTGCTTCCAGCAGGCTAGCGTCGCTATTGTCGACTTGCATGGGTTCGATGCGATCTATGCGGTTGCTGCCGATAAACATGTCGGGTCCGTCTATTCCTCCATTCATATTTGACAGATGCCACTGTGTGATCCAGGAAAGTCCTTTTTCATGGCAATTTTCCTGACCTGCAAGTCGCTTCCGATCGGATACGAATTCAATCACGGGCGCATCGTGCTTGAGTAGTTGCTCCCAATGCGACAACCTCTCATCTTGGCCTTTGGGTTCGTTCGAAATGATTGCGGTTGTACCTGAGTTGAGCCAAATGGGATGCTGCGTAGGCTGCGCGTTTTCGGCGATGCGTGACGAATTGATGGATGACTGCGAGGGTACTTCAGTCGTTGTACGAGTGGCTGTTTGAGCAGGCACTCGAGCAGGTACTTGAGCAGGTACTTGAGCAGGTACTCGAGCAGGTACTTGAGCAGGTACTTGAGCAGGTACTTGAGCAGGTACTTGAGCAGGTGCTTGAGCGGGCACGTGGCTTGATGTGCGTGTCGTAGTACCCGTATCTGCAACCGCCAGCTGCGGTCCGGCTTGTTGCTGTTGTATGTCTTGTTGCAGGGTTTCTACAATGAGTTCCAGTTGCTCTGGCGTCTGAACAAAACTTTGTCCCCTTTCGCAGCGCCCCTCGATGACGGCCGTTGCGACGAACTCAAGCAGCATATTCCTGTCGATCTGCCCGTTTTTGCTGAGTAACTTCATTCCGTCGCCCGCAAAGATACGACGATGTGCTTTTGCATAAGCCAACAGTGTTCCGGTTCGGCCTACCCCAGCCCGGCAGTGAACGGTGACATGAGCCCCCTGAGCGAGGCATTCGTCGAGTTGCTCTCTGAGTTGTCTGAGTTTTTCCGGGCTGACGGTACCGTGGTCAGGCCACGATTGCACGCGAAAGACAGTCAACTCTTTTGTTTGTTGATTCAGTGTGGTGACGCGTAATTTTTTTTCATGCAGAAAGCCGTCAGAATTGGACTGGTGGTTCAGGCAATCGATGCAAACAGTTTGTCCCTGTTCGGTCTGTGCAAGTACCTGCGCATTGGTTGTGATGGGGCAATACTCAAAGTCGCGTGGATCTGAAGATGCGGGTGTTCGAAGGTCAAAGATGACATTTTTTTCACCCAGCGTGGCCATGTGCAGAAACGCATTCAAGTTCTCTGCATTGGGCTCTTTGTTGTCCTTGCTGGTGACCACAGGTTGCATTGCGGCGATGACACTGGTTTGTGAATCGATCTTCACGTGATTGGCGTGAATACCGATTTGACGCCTTTCTGGCGGTATGACGAGTTTTACGGCAGTTGATTTCGGGCAGCGGATGTTACTGAAATGACTCGGTACCGATGTCACATCATAGGTTGAAAAGCCCGCAAATTTTTCAAGTCTCTCGAACATCAGTCGGGTCCGCGATTTGAAGGTATTCCGGATCCACTGCATGATCTGTTTGTTGACGACCTGCTTGGGCCTTCCGTTGACCATCTGTTGCCCCAGATTGCTTTCCCAAATGTCCGTAGGGGCTGTGGTATGGGTTTGCGCCGACAGATGACCCAGCAATCCCGCTGCAACAGCAGGGTTTCTGAGGAACGCTTTCTGCAGGGCGCGGTTGCTTGCGCAGTTGTTCCAGAAGGCTTGAAGTACAGGGGGAAGTGCTTGTGCGCTTGCGGCGGCCGACAATACTTGCGCATATGCTTTTGCGCCGATCAAGTCGCATCGGAGATTTCTCAGATTGCCTTGATGTTTGACTGGCAGGCAGGCAATAACCCGCTCGGCCAGGGATTGCTGTCGTGCATCCAGACTTGAAGGAATGATATGGTCCAGAAACATGACCAGTTGTTGAAGCTTGTGAGAACCCAGCGGAACCAGCGTCACTTTGCTCAGCAGGGTCGGCTTTTTTTGCTGTGCATCGGTTGTGAATCGCCGCACTTGAAGCGGGTCGCCAAGCAGGTGGCAGTCCTGGGGCGAGAAGGGCCTGTTGGGGCTGGATCCCATCTGCTGAAGAACCTGTTCAAGCTCTCTTTTGCTGGAAAGCGTGGGGGGCCACACGGCCAGCAGCCGCATCAGACCATTTGCATCCAGCTTGAGTGTTGTGGCCCCCAGCCGGCATTCCATTTCATGGGGGTGACCAAACAGCGCGCTACAGCAGGCACGCATACACCATACAGCCAGAATTTTCTGGACTGACTGATATTCGGTCTGCGTATTGAAGTTGCTTCTTTCGATCTCGGCGAACAGGCTTGCGATCCCGTCGCGAACCGGCACACTGACGTCGAAGGGGTCAAAACGTCGGGGACGGGTCTCTGTAACATTGTCGCGCGCGGTCTCGGGTTCGAGGCTCGCTGCAGGATGCTGCGCATAAGCCATTTCTGTTCGGATGGATCCTGTTCTGACTGCTATTGCGCCACCCATCATGGCCTCCTTGGCTTGTATGAGTATTCAGCTTCTTTTCTGTCTTTGCTCTTGAAAAGATTGGCGGGGTTCAAAGAGCGGCCCAAACGACGCATGTGTGCCTCGGCGTTGCCCTCCATGATCTGGTTGTCGACGGCTTCAGAACGGCTTAACAGTTCTGTTCGCCCTCTTCGGGCCAGTGCCCGTGATTCGAGGTGAGCCATCGTATTGGCGCGATTGAACTCCCGGATGGTGAATGATTTCATGGTCTGCTCACAGTCCTTGATCATGGCCTGCAGGTCGTTGGCAGGATTTGTCTGGTTGCTGGTCTGCAGTTTTTCAATGATCCGGGCATGTCGTAATGCCTGAGACAACATGTCGCTGAACTCTCTCTCGCTCAGCATTCCGTCTGGCTGATTGAATGGCGGGGATCGCATGGCCTGTTCGACGGAATAACGCTTGCCCGCATGCGGATGGCAGAGCAGATCAGAGATGGTATGCAGGCCAGCTAACTCCGGGAGGTTGTCATGCAGCGCCTCAATCTCCCGTCTGTGTCTCACCGGTTTGTGACGATTGGCAGAAATCAGCAATCGGTCCCCGGTTGCGGCCTTCAGCATGCTGGTCGCCAGCGATTCGCCAAATTCATTTTTACGCCCGGTTGCCTGTTCACGGCGTTGCAGCAGTTCCGGCAGTGTTTCGCCATCAAGTGCCTTGATACTGCAGCCAAGTGAATAGGCATCATTCAGGCGTGGGTTGTTGTTCGCTTCAGTGGATTGCACTTGAGGTGCAGAAAACAGCTTGGCATAGACATCTCGTGGAACGCCGATTTTCTCGTTGATTTTGTCGCTCAGGTCAAAGTCGACCAGTTTCACACGAAGCAACCCGTTTGCTGTTGTTGCAACCACAAAGTTGTTGGGCTTGATGTCGTTGTGCGCATATCCGGCCAGATGCATCTGGTTGACTGATTCAAGCATCTGATAGGCCAGCCGGTTCATGAATTTGCGAACAGTTTCGGGGTTTCCGAAGGTGCTCCCAGACAGGCGGACCATGCCCTCGATCCGTTCGACTACGGCATTCAGAAGTGCCTGGGGGCTCTCCATTGCCCGACTGTTGCCAGCAGCGTTGGGGTCAAGTTTCACCAGTTCAGCAAGGGTTCGCAGCCAATGGTCTTTCTGTATGTTGGCAGGATCGGTGAGGTAACGCAGCAGGGGGAGCCAGTCGAACATCTTTTGCAGATCGCATATGCCAAGCTCAAGCATGGTGTAGGTGGATTTTTCAAGCCGCCCATGTTGCGCCGTTTTGGCGGCGGAGGAGCTGTACAGGTACTCGCTTAAAAAAACCGTGGCGATACCGCTACGGGTGCCGTCATTGACCCGGGGGATAATGCTCAGGGTTTTCGGGTGCATGACGTGACCGTCATCCAGCACGATAGGGTGACTCTTTTTCAGCGCGACATACGTATCGCTCTGAACGTGCCGGGCCAAGGCAACGGTTCCGAAAGCACCCCGACCCAGCGTAATTTTGTTTTCGGTGCGCAGTTCGCCGTGCAGTGGCTTGGTGCGATGCTTTTCGGATGTCACTCCCCAGATGCCCTCGTGGGTGGCAAAACGACCCTGCACGCGATTGAGTTCCTCATTGCTCATCCATGTGAGGAACTCGTAGGTCTCATCTCCGTGTTGCCATAGCGTGTGGCGGGGTTTTGCGTTCGGAAACTCCCGCGATTTGGGCTGCTTGTTGATGCAAGTGAATTTTCCTGGTGCTGTATGTGAAGTTTCACTTCGCTTGCCCTCGAGCAACCCGGCATACCTTTTGCACATGTACTCGAATTCACCCAGCGTGCTCGATGTACGGGGACTGCTGCGCGACAGCAGCAGGCTCTTGTTGGCCACTGCCGCAAGTGTTTTCAGATGGGTGGCGGTCAGTTGGCAGCCGAGTGCCTGATTGTCGATCATGCCAACAACGCCGTCATAGAGATGCTTTTGCAGGCGACAGTCCATGATCTGTGCACTGTGGAGCAAAGCCTTGGCATTGTTGTCGCTCGCGCCTTCGATAAGGTGACATCCTGTGGTGCGGGCGATGTGGTCAGCAATATTGGGCATTTTGATGGGGCAGGAAAGAAGAGGAGGGCAATCCTATTCCTGCTGCGGCCTACCATCAAAATCCTACCCCTTTTGGTTGAAATCTTTCGAGGGATGATCCCAGCCATTCCGCTCGCAGAGCCGCCGCGTCACCTCTTTGAGGCGTTCATCATGCAACTGGTCGAGCAGTTCGACCCAGTTTGAACCGGCCTTGTCGCCAAAATGCCCCCGCTTGGGCCGCTCTGCCTCTACCGGGTCGGACGGGCGGCTGCGCACTTTTAGGTCGATGTTTTCAATGCGCCAGCCGCGCTCGTTCAGCCGGGTAAGCAAAGAGGGCATTTGCTGCCGTGCGCGGGCGAGCATGGCGGGGTGATCGGTGAACAGGCGCAGGCGCCCCTCCTTGAGCGGGCCGGCAAACAGTTTAAGGCGCCCGATGGCGGCCCAGGCGTCGATGTCGGTCTGCAGGCGGGCGAGGTCGTGCGCCTGCCGCAGCAGGCCGGCGGCTCCCGGGCTGCCCTTGCGCTCAAGCCACTGCAGGGCCTGACGTCCGGATGGCGCTTTGCTCATTCTGTCTCCGATGAATTGCTGACGGCCGGGCCGGGCCAGCCTTGCCATGGCAGATCCAAGGCCTGCCACAGAATACCCGTGCCCGGCTTCTGTCTGGTGCCCGATCGCAGGCAAATGCGTGCGCGACCCCACATGGGTGACGCTGGGGTGAGCCCGCGTGGTAAACTTTGACCCTTCAAAAAAACCGCTGTTGCCCTGTTTCCGGGGCTCTGCCGCCACCTCTCTATGATAGCAAACGTCCTGACCCGCCTGTTTGGCAGCCGCAACGACCGGCTTCTCAAGCAATACCGGGATGTCGTCAATAAAATCAATGCTTTGGAGTCCTCCGTCTCGCCGCTGAGCGACGCGGAACTGGCTGCCAAAACCGGGGAATTCCGCACCCGCCATGCCAATGGCGAAAGTCTGGATGACCTGTTGCCCGAGGCCTTTGCCGTTGTGCGCGAAGCGGGCAAACGGGTTCACGGCATGCGGCATTTTGATGTGCAACTCATTGGCGGCATGGCCTTGCACCAGGGCAAGATTGCCGAAATGCGCACCGGTG
>SXZD01000255.1 GCA_005788065.1 Burkholderiales bacterium | reverse complement strand
TTGCGGAATGCCTGCGGCAGCACCACATAGGACATGGCCTGTCGATAGTTCAAGCCCAACGCATAGGCTGCACCCACTTGCCCTTTGGGAATGGACTGTATGCCTGCACGCATGATTTCGCAGAAATACGCAGCCTCAAACATGATGAAGGTGATGTAGGCAGATCGGTCTGCGCCCACCTGCGGTGGTCTTTCTGCTCCGGTGAGAGCCTGCAGCACAACGGGTACCAAAAAGAAAAACCAGAAAATGACCAGCACCAAGGGGATGGACCGCATCAGGTTGACATAACCGGTTGCAATCAGACTGAGAGGCCGGATGCTAGACAGGCGGGCCAGTGCCAACAAAGTGCCGAACACGATACCGCCCAGACAGGCCACCAGCGTAAGCTGCGCCGTGTAATGCAAACCCTTGAGCAGGTAGGGCCAAGACCGGGCAACCACTTCAAAATCAAGTTCAATCATGATCACTTGCCTCCTGCGATGTAACCGGGCACTGCGGTTCGACGCTCAACCCAAGCCATAAGGCGGTTGACGGTCATGGCAACCGTGACATAGATCAGCGTGGCCGCGATGTAAGCCTCGAAATATGCGAATGTCATTTCTCCCATCTCGCGGGTGCGAAACGTCAACTCAGTCAGGCCGATGGTCAGCGCCACCGATGTGTTCTTGATCAGGTTCATCATCTCCGACGTCATGGGCGGAACGATGATGCGATAGGCCATGGGCAGCAACACGTAGCGATACGTCTGGGCCTGTGTGAGACCCAATGCATAACCGGCATTGCGTTGTCCGCGCGGCAAGGACAGAATGCCAGACTTCACCTGCTCAGCCACCCGGGCAGCCGTGAACAAACCAAGGCAGATGACTGCGATGACGAACTGGAATTCGGTCGGGTCAGAATCAATGGCCAACCGCTTGAGCGGGGGTATCATTTCCGGCAAAACGAAATACCAGATGAAAAATTGAACAATCAGCGGAATGTTGCGGAAAATTTCGACGTACACATTGCCGATGGCCGCCAGCAGTGGTTGACCGGTTGTTCTGGCCACCCCCATGAAAGAGCCGACGGTAAATGCGATCAGCCACGAGAACAAGGCTGTCAGCAATGTCCAGCCCAGGCCCGACAACAGCATGTCCAACCAGGTGGCGTCCGTCTCCATGACGGTCTCGAAGAACAGCGCCCAATTCCAGTTGTAATTCATTCAGAAAACCCCGAAAGGAAACCGTACAGACACAGCCCATCAAACTCACACCAGACAAGGCATGGCGAGGTGATGAACCAGGATATGAAAACAGCAGTCGCAAAAAAGACCGGCAGCCCGGGGCCGGCCGGCCTTCAGATATTTCAAATCGCACACTGCCAAGCCGCCACGTCATCCGAAGAAAATGACGGGGCAGACTTGCGAAGACTCAGACGCCTTTGTCGTTGGGCGACTTGATGGCGTCTTTCAGTTCCTGCGACATGGGGAAGCGCAGATTCACACCCTTGGGCGGAATCGGTGACTCAAACCACTTGGCATAGAGCTTGTTGATCTCACCGGATTTCATCAGACCGGAGAGCGTGCGGTCGACCACACCTTTGAATTGCGGATCTTCTTTGCGCAGCATGATGCCGTAGGGCTCTGTGCGGAAAACTTCGTCGAGCAATTTGTAGTCGGCTGGCGATTTGGAGTTGGCCACCAGACCCGCCAACAGAATATCGTCCATCACAAAAGCGGACGCGCGATCGCTTTCAACCAAAAGGAAAGATTCGGCATGGTCTTTACCGTAGATTTCCTTGAAGTCGATCTTGGAGCCTTTTTCATGGGCCTTGATCAGCGCTACCGAAGTGGTGCCGGATGTGGTGACGATCGGCTTGCCATTCAGGTCGTTGAGGTTGTTCACCCCGGATGCCTTCTTGACCACCGTTTTCACGTTGGTGACGAAAGTGGTCACACCGAAGGAAACCTGCTTCTGACGCTCTTGGGAGTTGGTGGTGGAACCACACTCCATGTCGACTGTGCCATTGATCAGCAGGGGGATGCGATTGGAGGAGGTAACCGGCTGAAGCGTGACTTTCAGGTCGGGCAGCTTGAGCTCGGTTTTGACAGCCTGAACGATGCGGTCGCAGAGGTCCATGGAATAACCGATGGGCTGCTGCTTGTCGTCCAGATAGGAAAACGGTACGGAAGATTCGCGGTGTGCCACCACGATGGTGCCGGTTTCCTTGATCTTTTTCAGGGTGCCGGTCAACTCTTCTGCGTGTACGGGAGACGCGGCCATCGCAATGGCGCCCACTAGCGTGCCCAGCAACGCAGTCCGTTTCAACTGTTTCATGTAACCTCCTTTTAGGTTTTGATCCGCGCGAACGCGGCGCTTCTGATTCCTGTGCCTGCTGTCGCTACACAAGTGTGTTATTTATATAACAATTTTGCGTGGTCGAGTGAGTATTTCAGGCTGCAGCAAGTCTTCCAGCCGCTCCCGTGACATTAAACCCCTCTCCAGAACCAGATCAGTGACCGCACGACCCGAACGCAGTGCCTCAACTGCGATGGATGTCGCCTGCTCATAACCCAGATAAGGGTTGAGCGATGTGGCAAGCCCGGCCGATTCGCGCACGCGGCGAGCCAGCAACTCCGCATTTGCTTCGATGCCGGTCACACAATTGTCACGCAGGGTACGACAGGCACGGGACAAATGCGCCACGCTCTTGAACAGACTCCAGGCGATGATGGGCTCAAACGCATTGAGCTGTAATTGCCCGGCCTCGGAAGCCATGGTGACCGTCAGGTCGTTGCCGACCACCTCGAACGCAACCTGATTGACCACCTCGGGAATGATGGGGTTGACCTTGCCGGGCATGATGGATGAGCCCGCCGCACGTGCCGGCAGCCGAATCTCGCCCAACCCGGCCTGCGGGCCGGACGAAAGCAGACGCAGGGCGTGGCCGACCTTCG
>SXZD01000254.1 GCA_005788065.1 Burkholderiales bacterium | reverse complement strand
GACAGCTACTGGCTGACCAACCCGGCGCAGCCCATCACGGGTTTTGCACGCATCATCGGCGATGAGAATACCGAGCGCACCCTGCGCACCCGCCAGTGCATGACGCAAGTGCTCGACCGCCTTTCAGGCAAAGACGGTTTGCCCGGCAACAAATTCAGCATGAAAAACCTGCAGGACATCGCACTGTCGAGCCAACTGCACTCCGAGAAATTGGCTCGCGCAGCGGTACTGAGCGATATTTGTTCACTGCCCGGCGCTCCCACCTCCAATGGCGCACCGGCGCAAACCGCAGAAGCGTGCGAAGTGCTGAAAAACTGGGACGGACGCGCCAACCTCAATTCGGTGGGCGCACACCTGTGGCGCGAATTCTGGAAGCGTGCCGCCGGCAATCCGGCCGGTCTGCCCATCGGCTTTCCGTCGCAATTGCCGGCGCTGTGGACCACCGGCTTCTCTTCAACCGACCCGGTGAACACGCCGCGCGGCTTCAATGCGCGCAACCCGCAGATGGCTGTTGCGTTCGGAGATGCGATTGCAGCGGTGAACGCATCGGGGCTGGGATTCAAGCGCGCATTTGGCGACATCCAGTTCTCCAATGAACACCGCAAGGTTCGCATTCCCGTGTTTGGCGGCACAGACCCTGAAGGCGCTTTCACCATCGTCAAAACCGATGCCCTGAACAAAAACGGATACGGCGTGACCTACGGCAACAGCTACATCCAGACCGTCACCTGGACCAACGATGCCAAGCCGCTGCCGATTGCTGAAGCCATGTTGACGTACTCACAGAGCACCGACCCGGCCAGCCCGCACTATGATGACTACACGCGTGCCTACAGCAAAAAGCAGTGGCTGCGCCTGCCCTTCACCGATGCGGAAATTGCACAGCAGCAAATTTCAAAGACAGTTCTGACGCGCTAAGCATCGACCCTTGCGGCAACTTGAAGGGGCGACCATCCGGTCGCCCTTTTTCTTTTTATCAGTAAAGTTACGCCACCAAAAACACAGTTTTTCAAGTTTGCAATCGCTTTCGGCGCTTTTTCCGTACTTGACGGGAAAAGCACTCTGCTACAGTCACCAAAGCTGAAAACAATCAGAAAACATGACTGAGAAATCAAAAACCGAAGCGCATCAAGACAGGCAGCCTGAGGGTCAGAATGACGGCAAACTGCTGCGCGAAGACTATTTGCCAAAACATTCCCAGCGTTCGGTGGCTGTCATTTCCTGGTTCTTCTTTGTGCTCTGCGGCTCCATTGCGCTTTTCACGCTGCTTCCGGCTTCCCCCGGGCACGATGTCAATCGTGGCATTGCAAGTCTGAGCGGTTTCGGCTTTGCCGCACTGTCACTGGTTTTTCTGCACAAGAAAAAAATACATCTGGCTGTCTTCAGCATCGGCGCCCTCATTCTGGTCGCGCTTCTGGTCTATCAAATACGCGTTGGAAGCGGTGTGAGATCGCCGGCCAACAATATTGCGCTCCTGCTGGTTCCGATGGCGGGCCTGCTACTCGGAAGAGGCCCGGCACGACTTGCGCTGGTGCTGAGCGTCAGTTGGATATTTGCCGTCACGGTGGCTGAGCTTGTCGGATGGATACCCGGGTTTACTGCGCACAATGCACCGCTCCTGATACCGAGCGCCATCATCAATGCCGGTATCTGCCTGTCGCTATACATGCTGATAGAACGGTATCTGGTTGCCGTGCAAAATGCCGTCAACGACATGAACGCCGAACAGAATGCCCGGCACCGTGCGGAAAGCGAAGTTCAGCAGACACAAATGCTGGTGCAATACAAAGATGAGTTCATGGCCATGCTGTCGCATGAAATCCGCACACCCTTGAACGGTGTTGCCAGCGGTGTGCAGTTGCTGTTCCACCCCAAGGCAACCGAAGAAAAAAAGACCCGTGCACGCAATGCCATCGTTCAGAGTCTGAGCAACGTGAGCGAAGTGCTGAACAACCTGTTGGACAACAGCAAGATAGATGCCGGCAAACTCGAGTTGAAACTGGAACCCACGCGGCTGTCAGAATTGATGAGCGGAATTGAAAATGCCTACGCACTGCAGGCAGAATCGAAGGGGCTCACACTGAGTTGCGATTGCATCAACACCCCGCCTGAACCTCTGGAACTGGATGCACCGCGCCTGCGTCAGATGCTCAACAACCTGGTAAGCAATGCAGTTAAATTCACACCGTCAGGCAGCATACGGGTAGAGGTGCAGGGAGAAGCTTCGGGGCCCGCCGCAGGTACTGGGGAAGCTTTGCTGCGCTTCAAAGTGATCGATTCGGGTTGCGGTATCTCCGAAGCCGATCAGGCCACCCTGTTTACCGAGTACGTGCAACTGCGCAACTCGGGCAAACAACAATCCGGTACCGGTCTGGGTCTGGTGGTGGTGAAAAAACTCGCGCAACTGATGGGCGGAGATGCCGGTGTTTGGAGTACACGCGGCGAAGGTGCAACCTTCTGGTTCACGGTGCGTACCCGTACTGTGCAGACAGCCCCCGGTAGCGATGAAGCGGTGTACGCGTCCATTGTGACCAAACAGACACCGGAGGCGGAGGCACGTCCGGTGCCGCCGGCCCACGCATCTGGCTCAGTCAACGCTCAGACTGGCAGCGGAAAAGAGCCGGGCAAAGCAGAGCCGGGCAAAGCAGAGCCGGTCAAAATACTGCCCGACGCAACACTTGCCAGCCCGTCAGCCCTACCCGGTTCAAGCAATAACGCCTGAGCGATCAGCCGCGCATGGCCGGCTTCAGCACCCCTTGCGAATATCGTCACACACCTGAGCTGAGCCGCTGCGAGTCGGGAAGTTACGTGCTGAGTGGTAGCGGAAACTCATCTTCACACGACCATTGGCGCCGTTGTCATCCAGCAGGCGCGCATCCGCAGAATCGAAACCTTTTTCACCGGACTTCTTCAGCCAACGGTCAAACCACGCCAGTGTGTAGTGCTTGGTGAATTCATTGCCCCAACCGCCGGAACAGTGTCCGCTATCGGCATTCGGACACCAACTGCTGGCCGGAAAATCGGGCAACAGGCTGAACTCATAGTGCGTCGACCCAGCAATCGTCATCTCGATCACCGGCTGACCGCCTTTTACCCATTCGCGGAAATTAGTCGTGGTCTTTTTGGGGTCGGGCGGTTGCGTAAACGGAGTCGGAGCCAGTCCGTATTCGCCATTGATACCCAGAATCGGAACGCGCGGAACAACCGCAGGAGCAGAACCACCCGAGCCTGTACCGCCCGGCGTGTTGCCACCTGCATTACCTGTGCTGCCATTGGCTGCCGTGAAAATGCCGTCCCATGCCACCACCACTTTCACGGGGTTTGCTGAATCGATTTTTCCCGGCCATGCCTCAGCGCCCTGTGCGCCGTATGACTGAACGACAGACACACCCGTACCACCGAGCGAATGACCGGCAATTCCCAAGCGTTTCTTGTCAGTGCGTTCAACGAAGGGGTTGGAGGCCGTTGTTTGGGTGGGATAGGTGTCCTTGCAGGTCACGTTGTGCGGATAGGGTTTGCTGGGCGTGCTGCGGAAAAAATCGATGGCATCGACCAAGCCGTTCCAGAACACCACCGGGTTGGCATTGCTACCCTGCTGTCCCGTCGGCGTCTGCTGATCGCTGCGGCCCTGACCGCGCGGGTCGAATGTCATCACCACATAACTGTTTCGCACCAGCATCTGTGCGGCCCACCAGTACAGCGTTTCAGGCGCCTGCACCGAACCGTTCTGGATCACGATGTTGGGCAGGCCATCGCCGGCCTTGCTGCCTTTCGGTGCCCACACGCGGCCTGAAATGCGGGCACATTCGCGGTCATAGAAAACCACGGGCGTGACTTCCGCTTCATTGGTGTAGAAAGGCTTTCCGTCTTTACCCTCTGCTTCGGGGTAGGCGAACGGATCACCCGCACAAGGCTGTGCCCAGGTAGCGCACAAAGGCGTATTGGAGGTGTTACCTGACTGCGGAGACAGCCAGCTGTTGTCTTTCTGGGCGCGGGCCATGTAGGACTGGATATTGGCTGCACTCTGTGTCTGGAAACGCTGCGTGAATGCTGGCGAGGACACTTGCTCGCGCAGGGCATCGCCGGTGCGTGCGAAGTTGGCTTGCTCGCAGGCAATCCATTCCTGTGAGGGATAGGGTGCGTTGTCGCAAGTCATGTCGATCTGTGCCGGAGCAGTGGCGGTGCCCGATCCCTGCACAGTCGCTGTGCCGTTGGGCTGCGGACCAGTGGCATCTGCGCCGCAACCGGCCAGTGCCAGCATTGCCAGCGTGAAGGACGCAGTCGATACGGCGCGGCCGAAGGTGTGTGCAGAAACCTTGGATGAAACCCCTGCAAGATATGCCATGGCGTAGACGGAAGAATGGTAGTCACCGGTGATACCAGACCATGCCGCCAAATGGATTCGAGCGATTGTTGGACGAGCCTGTTCCGGGGTTTAGCCAAAGACTCCATCCGGACGCCTGATCCGGATGACCTGCGCGAGCTTCATTCCGGTCATGCCGCCATGAAAGCGCTGGTGATGCCCGAGGACCCGCCCAGGCACAGCCCGCCATCCACCGAGAGGACAACGCCGGTCACATAGCTGGCCTGTCCCGACGACAGCCACAAAGCGGCATTGCTGATGTCTTCCAGTTGTCCGAAACGTGCGAGCGGAATGGACCGCATCCAAGCCTCGCGCGACTTTTCTGTCGGCACCAGACGGGCAACACCTTCAGTTCCCTCAATCGGCCCGGGCGCTATTGAATTGACGCGGATGCCGGCCGGGCCCCACTCGATGGCCAAGGTACGGGTCAGTTGATCAACACCAGCTTTGGCTGCGCAGACATGCGCCTGGAATGCACTGGGCATCCAGCTTTGTGCGGCCGTGATGTTAATCACGCTCGCACCCGGCTTCTTCAGATGCTCATACGCCGCACGCATCACATGGAAGGTGCCCAGCAGGTCGATATCCATGACGCTTTTGAAGGCGTTGGACGACATTCCGACTGCTGGCGCCAGAAAGTTGCCGGCCGCACCCGAAATCAGCACATCAACTTCACCAAACTGCGTGCGTGTGGCTGCAAAAGCGGCTACCACACCGGGATAGTCACGCACATCGGCCGCAAAGCCCAGCACCTCGGTTGCACCCGCCTCACGCAACTGCGCCACGGCCGCATCCACTTTTTCCTGACGGCGCGACAGCACCGCCACTTTTGCACCCTGCCTGGCAAATGCCAACGCGATGCCCAGATTGATGCCACTGGTACCGCCTGCGACAAATACGGTTTTCTGGCTGAACATGTCTCTCTCCCGACCCGTGTATACCGGTTGGCATCATCGCACGGAAACAGCCATGCGGTAGAATGCCAGCACTCTCAACTTTAGATTTTCTGCCATGTCGCAACCGGACAAATCCAAGGTCAAAGCCCTGCCCCGACTCATTTTTTTCAGTCGCTGGCTGCAACTGCCCCTCTATCTCGGCCTG
>SXZD01000253.1 GCA_005788065.1 Burkholderiales bacterium | reverse complement strand
GCCCACCGTGTCGCATTCCTGGAAAGCATCTTGCCCGATTGCGTGCGTGGGCACCTGACCGGAAATGATGACCATGGGGATGGAATCCATGTAGGCCGTGGCAATGCCGGTAACGGCATTGGTCACACCGGGCCCGGATGTGACAAGGCACACGCCTGTGCGCTGGCTGGAGCGCGAGTAGGCATCTGCCGCATGCACGGCAGCCTGTTCGTGGCGAACCAGGATGTGCTGAAAATGTTCTTGCTTGAAAATGGCGTCGTAAATGTACAGTACGGCACCGCCCGGGTAGCCGAACACGTGTTCAACACCCTCTTCTTCCAGACAACGGACGACGATTTCTGCGCCGGTGAGTTCCATGATGGAATCCTTTCAAAGTCCACGGGAAATTGATTGGATGCCTTCCAGGGTCTGCAAAGCCGTGGGGCTCGGAGCGCCTGAAAATGAACTACCGTGATGGGAACGTACGGCAAGGACAGTCACAGCGCGCCGGCAGACGCAACCCAATCGTGTCGGGCTGGTTGGCAGTGAACCCCTGCAGACCCCCTGCAGGCATTCGAGCGCGTCTTTCGCCATCAGAACTTGGGTTCGTACTGCGGCTAGAGACAGATACAGATAGCCTTCAAGTTTAAGAGATACCCCGCACACCGGTCAAGTCACCCGCTTGGATTTTTGGTAGCATTCGGAACATTGTCCGGTTCAGAAGACCCATGGCCACAGAACGCGAGTTGTCCGATTTTCTTGAAAGCGTGGAAAGACGCGCTTTCAAGACGACGCTTTATGCCGTCAAGGACGAAGATACCGCGCTTGACCTCGTGCAGGAGGCCATGATCCGTCTGGCAGAGAAATATGGCGACCGGCCCGCCGAAGAGCTGGGTCCCCTGTTCACCCGCATCCTGCAGAACGTCACACTGGACCACCATCGGCGCCACAAAGTGCGTTCCATGTGGACCACCCTCTTCTCAGCCTTCACCAAAGACGATGACGACGACCACGACCCGCTGGAAACCCTGCTGGCCGAATCCGGAGCCAGTCAGCGCAGCGCCGAAAACGAATTGGAGCGCACCCAGGTCATGGCCACCATCGAAGACGAAATAAAAAAGTTGCCGGATCGTCAACGCGAAGCGTTTCTGCTGCGTTATTGGGAAGAGTTGGACATTTCAGAAACCGCTGCCGTCATGGGTGTATCCGAAGGCAGCGTTAAAACCCATTGCTCAAGGGCAACGCACGCTTTGGCGGCAGCCCTCAAATCCAGGGGTATCGAGCTATGATGGACAGACAAGACAGATTCGGGTGGCAAGTCAGGCAGTGGTTAAACCGCAGCGCCATGGAGGTCACGCCCACCGTCAGCAGTCGGCTGGAAGACGCCCGCCGTCAGGCACTTTCGCGCCAGCGCAAAGCGTCCCGCAAGGCATTGGTCGAACAGTCTTTGTTGGTGACCGAGCGTATGGTACGCAAGACAGCCAGCCCTTTCGAAGGCTGGTTTGCCGGCATGGGCGCTGCCCTGCCTGCCATGGCGGTGGTTTTGGGTCTGTTTTTCCTGTCAGACGCACAAATGAACGGTGAAGCTCGCCGCATGGCCGATATCGATGCCATGGTTCTGGGTGACGAACTGCCCATTTCCGCCTATCTTGACGACGGTTTTTCCGCTTTCCTGAAAGAGGCTGATCTGCAGCAGGCGCAACCGGGTGCCCAACAAGACGCGCCTGCCATTGAGCCGCTGGCTCCCGCCAAAGAAAAAGACCGGGATCTCAAGAAAATCTGATCGACATCCGCCCCGGGAACCCAGACCACGCAATGCGCTTCCAGCCCCCAGCCCCTTTGAAAAACACAGCAGCCGACCCAAAACGCCCTGCAAACGCCGGCGGCTGGGTCGGTCGTGCGCTGGCAACCGCATTGGCTACGCTTGCCTTGTCACTGTCCGCATGGACGTTCGCGCAAAACACCCAACCGCCAGCAGCATCCGGGGCACAAACAACAGTCAACGGGTCAGCAACCGGATCTTCGCCAGCCTCTGGGTCCGCACCGGCATCCTCCTCAACACCCAGCCCGGCATCCACTGGCACCGGCACCTCGCCCAAGGCCAAGGCTGCCCTGACCCAGACACCGATCGGCCCACCGTTTTCCAGCCTCACCGCCTACCAGGCGGAGGTCTTGAAACCCCTGCAACCCGTTTGGGACGAGCTGGGCGAGGTGCGCAAGCGCAAATGGATTGAAATCGCCAACCGCCTGCCTACGCTGTCCGATGACGAAAAAAACCGCATCACCCAGCGCATGCAGGAATGGGCAGCCCTGACATCACGGCAGCGCACACAGGTACGCGACAACTTTACCGAAGCCATGGGCAAAACGGCCGCCGAACGTCAGGCCCAGTGGGAGGAGTACCAAAAACTCAGCCCCGAAGCGCGCGCGGCACTGGCAGAGCGCGCCCAACAGGAACTGCGTCAGCGTCGGGAAGCTGCCGCCGGCAATCCCAAGGCGCCGGTCGGCGCTGCAGCCACCACGCGGCCCAGCAACAAGGTAACGTCGGGTGAATAAGCAGACAGTGAATACAGTGGCTGAGCAGGAATCGAAGTCATCACCCCCAACGGTAGAATCCCCCGGGACAGACTCGCAGCAGCGCCCTGCATCCGATGCAGTATGGCCGACCCGTCCCAGCCGCATGCGCCGTATGGCCTGTTTTGTCTACGAAGGCATTCTGCTGTTTGGCGTTGTTTTTATTGCCGGCTACCTGTTCGACACCCTCACGCAAAGCCGACATGCCCTCATGTACCGGCACGCCCGGCAGGCATGGCTGTTTTTTGTTCTGGGAGCCTACTTCGTCTGGTTCTGGACGCACGGCGGTCAGACGTTGGCCCAAAAAACGTGGAAAATCCGCGTTGTCGACCGCCAGGGGCAGGCGATTAGCACACTGCGCGCCATCGCCCGCTACATCCTGTGCTGGCCACTCGCCCTGTCAGGCTTGGGGCTGGTATGGTCGTGGTTTGACCGCGACAAGCAATTCCTGCAAGACCGTCTGGCGGGCACACAACTGATCACACACGAAGCCACGCACCGTTCGCTGGTCTAGTGCATCAGACCCCTGATCCATCAGACCGATTGAATACGAACGGCAAAGGGTTGTGCGTGAGGCACTTTGTACAGCCACAAGTCTTCCTCCAACAACAAACCCGCATCAAACAGCGCCAAACGGATGATGCCGGCGTGCGTGACCAAAAGCGGCGTGCCATGGGCACCTGACCCGGCGACGTCCGCCGATCCAGCCTCATTCTGGTTGATTGAACGATGAGCCACGCAGCCTGACTGCCGCAACGATTCAAGACTTCTGGCAACATCTGACTTGAAACTTTGCCAACGCTGCAGCATCTGGCGCGCAGACTCCCCGCCACCGGGTTGAAAGTTCCACGGATCAGCCGCCCATGCGTCAATTTCGCCGCGTGCAATGCCATCCCAGGCCAGCCCTTCCCAACGGGCAAAGTCCATTTCTTTCAGACGCTCATCCGTCACGGGGGGAGCGAAGATATCCGGAGCCCCCATGTGCAGACTCTCAGCAAGCGCCCTGCACCGCTCCAGCGGACTGGTGTAAACCGCAAAACGACGACCGGCACCCCGCAACCCTGCATTCACTTGCGAAACAGCGGTTGCCAGCTCAGCAGAATCAACCGGCACATCTGTCTGTCCATAGCAGCGCCCCGCCCAAGCTGCAACGGGAGGATGCCTGAGCAGCAGACAATGCGTTGAGTCCACCAAAGGCGACAAGACAAGCGCAGACCCGCAATCGGCTTGCATCACGACCAGCGCGCGGGCGACATCACCGCCAGCAACACGGCATAGACCACCAGCTCGCTGATCTGCTGCGTAGCACCCAGACAGTCGCCGGTATAGCCGCCGATGCGCTTGCGAAAGTAAGCCCCGCATGCATGACTGCACAAAAGTGCTGCCAGACCTGCCGCCAAAGGCAATATGAGACAGATCAGCCAAGAACTGCCCAGCCAACCGCCGCCCATCCCGGTCAAATCGACCAGACCGGTTCGACCGAACACAAGGGTCAGCCAAACAACCATCAGCACCACGCCCAGCGTCATGGCTGCAGAAAGCAACCAATGTCCAGGGGTCATCTGGTTGCCCAAGGGCTTGGTTTTACTGTGCTCCGCATCGCCCACATGGTCCAATCGGACAATGAGCGCCGTGGCAGCCAGACGACTGAGCGCATGCGCCATCACCAAAGCAAGCAGCAGTGATGATGCCGTGTTCAAATAGCTCAACACCGTCCATTTGGTGAGCAGGACCCACACCAGCCCCATCGCACCAAACGCGCCGACACGCGAATCTTTCATGATGGTCAGCACACGCTCCCGGGTGCTGGCACCACCCATGCCATCGCACACATCGGCCCAGCCATCTTCATGAAAACCGCCCGTCAGCAGCAGACCAAAACCCATGACGAAAGCCAGCGCCACCGGATGAGGCAGCACGTAGACCAACCCCAACCACAGCAGCCATTGCAACAGTGCGACAAACACACCGACTAACGGAAAATAACGCAGACTCTCGGACAGCCACGCCACATCGAATCGCTCAAACGATGCCACTGGCCAGCGCGTCAAAAACTGCAATGCCACCCGGAACAGCAACCATTCATGTTGAAGCAGCGTGGTCATGATGTTGGCCTTTCCGGCGCAACAGCGGAGTGATCGGACGGCGAGGCAGACACCGCATCCGAAAGCGCGGCATCCCCTGCCCCTGATCTGGGCAAAGCCGGCGGAATATAGAAGAAGCGGGTGCCGTCTGCATCCAGTTCACGCACCTCGGTGCGATAGGCCTCAGACAACAGGCGGGCATTCAAGACCTCTTCAACCGAGCCGGCCACATACCGCCCCTCCCCCATCAACAGCAGGACATGGGTTGAGCCGATCAGGGCCTGATTGGGGTCATGCGTAATCCACACTACCGCAGCACCCTGTTCAGCCAATTGCCTGAAACGGCTTACCAACAATTGCTGATGCCGCAGATCAAGGGCAGATAAGGGCTCGTCGAGCAAGAGCAACGGAGTGGTCTGTGCCAGACAGGCTGCCAGACTGACTCGCCTGCGCTCGCCACCGGACAGTTGTCGGACAAACCGGTTTTCATAACCGGCCAAGCCCACATCGGCCAACGCAAACTCGGCGGCATCCACGTCGTTCTGCTCATCCCGAAAAAACGAATCGACAAAGGGATGGCGCGCCAGCATGACGCGCTCAAGTACGGTCACCGACAGCGTATCGGGCTCGTGTTGCGGCAACCATGACAGCAGGCGCGCACGGGCCATGGAGGAAAACTGCCGCAGCGGTTTTCCCAGCAGCAGCACGTCTCCCGCAGACAACGGCAGATAGTCCACCATCGCAGCCAGCAGCGAGCTTTTTCCTGCGCCGTTTTCGCCCAACACCGTCCAGACCTGCCCCCGCCGTATCTGCAGATTGAGGTTTTCTACAAGGTGAGCTGCACCACGCGAAAGTGTCGCGCCCCGCAATTCAAGCAAAGCGGGTTCATCAGCAACGCGACCCGCTCCGATATCCGGTTGACAGGCGGCGGACACATCAACCGATCCTGTTCCTGACGGCTGCGCTTGAGCACTCATGCTTACCTCCCCCGTTTGCTGAGCAGATACAGGAACATGGGCGCACCAATCAACGATGTCACCACACCCACCGGCAACTGCTGGGGCGCCAGCAGGAGACGCGCCACCATATCCGACAGGATGAGCAGGTTGGCACCAGCCAACACGCTGGCCGGAATCAACCATCGATGGTCATTGGTGACCACCAGGCGCAGCGCATGGGGAATGATGAGCCCCAAAAACCCGACCAGCCCCGCGGAAGTCACGGCAAAAGCGGTCATCAATGCTGACAGCATGTAAATCTGCAGGCGCATGCGTTCTGCATTCAGCCCCAGCGAATGCGCAATCTCTGACCCCAGACCCATGACATTGAGCCGGCGCGCCATGGGCCACGTCACCAACAAGGACAGCAAAAGAATAAAAACCGGCGGAAACCACAAGCCCGAAGACAGGTCACCCAGCAGCCACAGGATCATGCCGCGCAAGACACCCTCAGGTGCCAACGCCAGCAGAAGCGAACTGAGCGCACCAGAAAACGCAGCCACCGCCACACCGGTCAGCAACCAATTGGCCGAGCCAGCCAGATCGGTGCCATAGCCCCGCAGTGCAAAAATGAACACCAGCGCAATCACCAACCATGCGCCGGCAAATGCACTGACATACACCACCCAGATTGAGCCTGTGAGCAGTAGCCCCAACAGGGCACCGACGCTTGCACCACCGGATACGCCCAGCACATATGGATCTGCCAGCGGATTGCGCAGCAACACCTGCATCAGGACGCCTGAGAGTGCCAGCAAGCCACCCACGCCGAAAGCATTGAGGGTGCGGGGCAGCCGCAGTTGATACAGGATGCTCCATTCCGTCTGCAAGGCATCGGTGTCGTCGAAAGGGATTGCCCAGATGGGCCCTGCCTCGGAAAAGACCAGACTGGCAGCGAAAGTCACAGCCAACAGCAGCAACAGCCCTGCCACGAACAGTCCACGACTGCGGGAAGAACGCAGCGGCCATGTACTGGTCTGGGCAGGACGGCGATCGTTCATGCAAGCCCCTTGCTGTGGACATCACGTGTTGAACAAAAAACAGCAAAGCGGTGTGCAGCGCGGATCATCTGGCACCTTTGACACGCTGGATCACATCGCACACGCGCTCAACCCCGTCCAGATACCGTGGGCCCGCACGCACCAACAAGTCAGGCGGCAGGGCGAAAACATGACTGGAACGCACGGCCTTCACATTGCGCCATTGCGACCACTGCTTGCCCCAATCCAGCGACCGTTTGCGGTCATCGGTGTACATGATGATGTCGGGATTTCCCCGGATCACGGACTCGATGCTGACCGTCGGCGTCTGCACCGTTTGCTCGGCAAAAAGCGTTCGACCGCCACACAGGCGGACAGCCTGTGAAATGAGGTGTTGACGGTTCACGGTCATCAGCGGCCTGTCCCATACCTGATAGAACACCAGGGGATCATCCGGTCTTGCTGCGTCGTTGCCCGCAACGCCCCCGGCAACGGCATGCTGCGACTCGATGACAGCAAGCCGGGCTCGCCAACTGTCGATAGCGGCCGCTGCCAGGGACTCGGTGCCCGCCAACTGCGCCATCCATTGCATGTTCTCTGCAATACCGGCGGGCGTCTGCGGGTCGCTGTAGATCACCCGCACACCCATCGCTTTGAGTTTCTCCAGTTTCGGATTGGCAGCGCCGCGCCCCCAGGCAATTACGGCGTCGGGCTTCAGGCGAACCAAGGCCTCAAGGTTGACATCGTTGTGCGTAGCCACCACCGGCAAGCGGGTGGCGTCAACGGGAAAATCGCTGGCCTGCGCCACGCCAACCACCTGCTGGCCTGCGCCAACAAAAAACAGTATTTCCGTGATGTGCGGCGACAGCGATACGATGCGCCGGGCCGGTGTCTGCATTTGCAAAGCCTGACCCGCGTCATCAATGAAGCGGATGGGCTCCGGGCTGGTCTGCTGCGCCTGATACGCGTGCGCAGTCAAGGTTACCGCCGCCAGTGACAGCAAAAGCAAAGCCTTCGCAACAGCAACCGTGCGCAGGGTCGCAAACCCAAGGCAACAAGCCCAACGCACGCTCATGCGGTGCTGTCTCCGCTGGCACGGTCATCAACACCCGCCTGCGCAAACGTCGCCATGCCCCCATGCAGTGCACAGGCAGCCTTTAAAATCGGTAACGCCAAGGCGGCGCCAGAACCTTCACCCAATCGCATATCCAGTTTCAGCAAAGCGTGCGCATCCAGCGCATCCAGAACTGCATTATGCCCCGCCTCCGCCGATTGGTGCGCAAACAGCATCCAGTCACGCGCACCGGGCTGCAAGACCGCCGCCACAAGCGCTGCTACCGACACGATGAAACCATCAACCAGAAAAGTCAGCCCCTGCTGCGCGCAGGCCAATGCGGCACCGGTCATCGCAGCAATCTCATACCCACCCAGACAGCGCAATGCTTCCAGCGCCTGTTCAGGATGAAGAAACCCTCCGCAATCTGTCGGCTCGGCAACTGCAGACTGGGCAGGAGAATGTGAGGACGTCTGGTTTGGTGCAACGCCCGGGTCGATCGACTCGTTCTGCGGACGAGCAAAGGTCTGTGTGTGCAACAAAAGTGCCTTGTCCACAATGGCACATTTGTGCAGCCGGGTCTGATTGGTAATGCCAGTTCCGAGACCGACCAGTTCAGCGGCCGGTTTGCCCAACAGGGCACAAGCAATGGCAGATGCAGCAGTTGTGTTGCCGATGCCCATTTCACCGGCGATGAAAATGTCGCAACCCCGGCTCAAGGCCAGTATCACGCATTCATGTCCGGCAGCCAGCGCATGCTGCAACTCGTTGTGCGTCATGGCGGGCCCACGGGTGAAGTCGCGGGTACCCTTCGTATTGCAGGTCCGGGAGAGGAAGGCGGAATGCTCAGGCACTTGCAGCCCCACGACGCCCATGTCTACCACCGTCAACCGCGCACCATGCAAGGTCGCCAACACGCTGACCGCGGCACCGCCGCCCAGAAAGTTATGCACCATCTGCGCTGTCACGCTTTGCGGGTAGGCCGACACTCCCTGCGCTGCCACACCGTGATCGGCTGCGAAGACGAAAATCTCCGGGTTTTCGATTCGCGGACATTCACGCCCCTGATGCCCGGCGAGCGTGACGGCGATGTCCTCAAGATCGCCGAGTGCACCGGTTGGTTTGGTCAGACGCGATTGGCGGGAAAGTGCTGCGGCGCTACTTTGTTGATCAATACTCTTGGGAATGATTGAAAGCACGAGCCCTCCGACATCAGAAGCATCAACCGCCACTTTTTCCGGCGGCTCGCCACGACAAGGTCAGAAACACACTACGTCGAGGTTGATTGAACCCTTCAGCAGTCTCATAAACCTTGTCAGTCAAATTCTGAAGGCGCAAACCGGCAGTGAACTCTGCATTGATCTTGTACAGCAGAGTCGCATCCAACGTCGTGTAGCCACCCAAGGTTGCCGATGGAGAGTCGCTGACCGTCCCGCCCATGACAAAGGAAGGCTGGGAGTAAATATCGTATCGCTGTGCGCGAGACTGCATATTGAAAGTACCATACCACGCTCCAGCCTTATAACCGGCTGTAAGATTGAGTGCCTGCTTGGCGCGTCTTGGTAATTGACGGCCTGTTACATCCTCTGCGTCCAAGAGGTCGACCGCGACTGTGCCGAAGTAGGGCCCCTGTTTGGTTGACATCGCTGCGGATACACCTTTGATGTTGACCGGACCAAAGTTCTCAACCGTGAAAGCCCGGGGATCTGCGCACTCAAAATTGGAATTTGCAATGCAGGCTCTCTGCGGATTGATACCAAGATAATCAACGATTTCGTTTTGAAAATATGCAACCCGCAGTTGACCTGATTCGAACGCTTGCACCCAGCCAACCTCGCGATTGAACCCTCGCTCAGCCTTGAGCTCCTTGGGATCGAACGCGAAGGCAAGTTCAGCCATCGCAGGTGCCCGAAAAGAGGTCGCAGCAGACACATATGCCTTGCCGGCCTGAGTTGCCTGATAGCCGTAATTTAAGCCACCTGTGTCAGCCCCACCGTATGAGTTGCTTTCATCGTGCCGGTAAGCGGCTTCAATACTGTGAGGACCACTGCCGGACAAAACAGCCAGTCGGATCGCATTTGTGTGACGGGACAACGAGCTACCAGTCCGGTAATTCATTGCGGACTCACCCAACCCGTCGAGTCCGAATTGCACCTTGCCCAAGCTGAACTTGTATTCGCTATCCCATGAGATGATTCTCTGCGCGGAGTATCGACGCCCTGACCGTGGCGTCTCCAGATCAGTTGAATCATTGGAAGACCGCCCTAATTGAATCTGCGTCTTCAGTCGGTCGGTCAGACTCCCCTTCAATGTTGTTGAAGCAATGCTCGAACTGTTTTCAGAGCGAGTACCATCCCCTGAAGCGCCCGAGTCATCGTAATGCACGGTCGATTGCCCACCCAACAAGTCGGCGTTGAGAGTCCAACCTTGGGCTATGGGATAACTTCCAGACAGGGACAGCGACTTTTGGAAGAAGGGGTCACGGTCGGGATTAAAACGAAACTGCTTTGAATTTGTTGCAGAGGGTGCATTCTGGTAAGCCTGAGTGTATCCCACTCGCAATGCTGCACCGTTTAGAGCCCCGGATGTACCTGTAGAAAGCGATTGATATTCATTCGAACCCAGTTCGACTTTGGCATAGGGTCTGAATCCTGTTTCGGTGGCGTTTGTGATCACATTAATCACCCCGCCAATTGCATCACTTCCGTAGAAGTTGGATGCCGGCCCCCTGATAATCTCGATTCGGTCGATCTGCTCCAAAGGTATAGCGCTGAAATCCACAGCACCAAAACTCAAATCTGCAAATCTAATGCCATTTAGCAGAACAAGCGTGTGACGACTTTCATTTCCACGGATGAAAATAGAACTTAGCGCGCCTCTACCCCCGTTGCTTCCCAGTTGAATGCCTGGCTGGCGGGACAATAAATCCGACAAAGTAAGTCCCGCAGAGGCGCGAATTTCCTCGGGACCAATAATTGTGATGTCAGCGCTTGTTTCATCTACGCGGCTTTCGCTGCGCGTGGCAGTGATTAAAACATCCGCCGCCCGCGGGACAGGTGCTGTTTGGGACATTGCCTGATTTTGTAACGCAAGCGAAATTGCTGCGGCGCTCACGAGCCGCACCTGATGAAAGATTGTCATGATAGATTTGTCGAACAAGAACGCCCTGACCGCCCTCCCCGGCAGTCCGCAGCGAAACGATGCGCAGCGCAAACCGCACATCACCCTGTTGGCCGGTATCCGGGCTGGCAGACAGACACCGCCCGCCTTCCCAGTGCGTGTTCAGGGCACCAGTGGCGTGATGGGCGATGCAGAAAATGCTTTCGTCTGCTGTACCGTTGCGGGGGCAGCGCTGTTTAGCCTTTCAGGCTTTCAGACTTCCCGTTTAACTGCAGGCGTGAACACACCTGCGGGCACCAACGGCGCGCAGTATATCAAAGATGAGCTAACACAAACACAGACAATTGAAAATCACTGAGTTCCATGACATCTCCGGTCTGCAGACGCGCGCCCAGACCGATCTCACCAGAGTCCGGCTGACCTATACTCCGTCCGTCGCGCGAGGAGCGGGGAAGCGCAGGGCGGGGTATGGGTCAGCCGGACTCAACTGCGCGAAATGGAATGCAGGCCAGCCGCATTCAATCGACGTCCATCACTTCCAGATTCACCGGAAACCCCCACAGGCGCTCCACATATCCCATCGTCTTCTCCACCTCATCGGTGTCCAGCGGACGGTTACGCCTGCGCATGTGCGTGAGCACCAAAGAACGGTCCGTCATGCGCGCAAACGACGTCACCTGTATATCCGGCACCATCGACTCTCTCGAATACTGGTCAGCCAGCAAACCGCGCACCCGGCGATAGCCCTCGTCATTGTGGATGGAGTCCACCACCAGTTCACGCTCGCTCGCATGGTCGGCAATCGCAAACAGCCGGAAATCACGCATCACTTTGGGCGACAGGAATTGCCGGATGAAAGACTCGTCCTTGAAATTGCGCATCGCAAAGTCCAGCGTCTTCAACCAATCACCCGTGCCTGCAATATCGGGAAACCACTCGCGATCCTCCGGTGTCGGATCTATCGTCATGCGCTTGATATCCGAGAAGATGGCAAAGCCCAGCGCATACGGATTCAAACCCACATACGGCCCCTGGTCCGGCAAGGGTTGAAATACAACGTTCGTATGCGAAGTCAAAAACTCCAGCATGAAACCATCCGACACCAAACCGTCGTCGTACAGGGTGTTGCACAGTGTGTAGTGCCAAAAACTGGC